>JAGVEP010000416.1 GCA_020058145.1 Phycisphaerae bacterium
CAATTTCATACGCAGGCAGATTGCCGCCTACGACTACCCGACAAAGGCCGCCCAGTTCTTTTATTACGGCAACCTGTACGCAGCGCAGGCCATGTGGCAGTCCTCGCAGAAGGACTGGGAACTCTGGTATAAAAAAGGGTACCGCGACATTTTAAACCACCAGACCTCGGACGGCTCGTGGGGCGGGGCGTGGGATGCGCTCACCACCTGGAGCGGCGAGACGTGGCCCAATCCTGAATCGCACCGCGCCTGGCGCGTCGCGACGACCGGCCTGGCGTGCCTGGCGCTTCTGGAAGTCGGGCATTCCGACGCGACGACGGCCGGCGTCGAACACAGCCTCGACTACCTGATCGCGAATGCCGCCGTGAAACGCCCCAGCGAATGGGACACGATGAGTTGCTGGCCGGCGATCTACGGGCTTCAGGCGCTGGCCAACGTGTATGGACACCCGCGCTACGCCGCCTCGCCGCGGCGTGACGCCATCCGCCGCGCCGCCGAAATCTGCCTCGCCACCCTTGCGGAGCAGCAATCGCTCACCGGCGGCTGGGGCTACCTTGAATTCAACGAACCACGCACGGCCCGGCCGCAATGGGCCACGAGTTTCACCACCGCAGCGGGGATCGTCGCACTCGTCGAGGCGCGTGCGTGCGGCCTGGACGTTGACGAGGCGCTGCTGAAACGCGCGGTCAAGGCCGTGCGGCACTGCCGCCTGCCGAACGGGGCGTACACTTACTCGATCCAGGCCATCACGCACCCACGGCGGATCGGGTCAATCGATCGCGTGAACGGCTCGCTCGGTCGGATTCAGGCGTGCAACTTCGCGCTGCTGCTGGCCGGTGACGACGTGTCCGCGGAGCACTTGCGCGACGGACTCGACGCGTTCTTCCGCGAGCATCGCTTTCTGGACATCGCCCGGCTCAAGCCGGTGCCGCACGAGGCGTTCTACCAGAATTCCGGCTACTTCTACTTGTTCGGCCACTACTACGCCGCCCGCGCAATCGAGAAGTTGCCGGCGGAGGACCGGGCGACGTACTGGCCGAAGCTCCAGTACGAGATCATCAAGATCCAGGGCGCGGACGGGTCGCTGTGGGACTACGACCACCATGCCTACGACAAGCCCTACGGGACGGCGTTCGGACTGCTGGCGCTAGGACGGTCGCTGCGCGACCGCTAGCAACCGGGGCCAAGTTGTTCGCGGGCGGGTCATTGCCGAAATGCCCGTTCCCGGTTACCTGTTACACCTAGTCCGGTTTGAATCGTGGTGGGCAATGCCCACCGTACAGGTGCGGGAACCATGCCGCCTGAGTTGACGAGTCTGCCCACCAGCCTGCCGACCAGCTTCCCGGCCAACCTGCTGCGGTTCGATCTGGGCGATCCGCTGGTGCGGATGATCGTCATCCTGGCCGTGGGCCTCGTCGTCCTGGTGATCGTACTGCGCATCCTCGGCCGTTTGCGGGCCGGTTGGGCGGCCGCCAGGCTGCGGGCGGAATGGCGCCGCGGTCGCGAGGAACTCCAGCAGCAGCAGGAGGATATCCACAAGCTCGCCCAGCAGATCGAGGCCACCAGCTCGACCGCGCGGATCGCCGGCTATCTGATCCTGCGGCAGGTCGAGGCCGTGTGTACCGATGGCCGGACGTCGTCGTCGGCTGCCTTGGAGCGGCTCAAGGCCCTGGCGGCGGAGAAGGGGGCCAACGGGATTATCAACGTCCAAACCCAGCAAGCGCCGTCCGGTAAGTGGGTGGCCAGCGGTGACGCGGTGGTACTCAGGACCGTCGAGCGGCGTGACATGCCGCCCAGACGTGGGTAACATCCCCCGCCGGCGGCCAGAGGCCTGGTTGTTTCCCGCTGATTTTCCATGACCCTCGGTTCGGCACCCGGAACCGTACTTCCGGGACAGCCGCGAGCGCTATACTCACCGACAGAGAAATTCGCTGACGCAGTTTGCCTGAATGGTGTTAAACGATGACCGAAAACGGACGCACTCCGGTTGCTTCGCGCCGCTTCCTGCGGTCCCTCGGCTCGCTCTGGTTTGCCGCGGTCCTGCTGATCCTCCTGCTGGTCAGCATGGCCAGCGCCACGGCCTACGAATCCGCCCACGGCGCGGCCCAGGCGCTGGCAGTGTTCTACTTATCCTGGTGGTTCGAGGGACTGCTCGGGCTCTTGGGGCTCAACATCCTGGCGTCACTGCTGGCGCGCTGGCCATACTCGCGGCGGCTTGCCGGGTTCGTCGTCACGCACACGTCGATTCTGGTCATCCTCGCGGGGGCCCTGGTGACGCAGCGCTACGCGCTCGACGGCATGTTGCGCATCGGCGAGGGCCAGTCCGAGACGCACCTGACCGACCAATCCCAGCAGTCCTTGCTCGTAGTCAACACGCGCACGCAAAACCTCGCCAATTTGGAGCTGCCGCGCGGCGTTTTCGGCGGCTTCCAGGCTGCGGACCGGATTGACCTCACGCCGCTGACCTGCGAAGGCCTGCAAATCGCCGTGGAGAAGTACCTCCCGGACAGCCAGCGCGTGCAGCGCGTCACCGAGGAAGCCGATGCCCACCTTCCGCCGGCCGTGGAAGTGACCCTGGGGATCATGGGCAAGCCCGACACGGGCTGGATCCTCGCGGGCCGGTCGGCGGAGATTGCCAACACGGAAGTGGCCTACCGCCCGGTGGCCGACGCCACGCTGCTCGGCCGGCTCATCGCGCCTCCGGCGGAAAAGCAGACCACTTCGGCGGGCACGGTGAAAGTGGTCCACCAGGAAAAAACCTACGAATTTCCGCTCGAAGACGTGCTCGAAAAGGGCAGTCCGCTGGGCGACACCGGCTACACCCTGCGCGTGCTGCACTATTGGCCGCACGCGTCCGTCGGTGCAGATCGGCGCATGACCAACGACCCGTCGCGGCCCGCGAATCCCGCCATCGAGGCGCAAGTGACTGGCCATGAGGCGGAGGAAACACGCATCGCGTTCGCGAACTTCCCCGGTTTTCGCCACGGCAGCGACAAGATCGAGGGGCTGGACCTGACCTTCGTGTCCTCCGGGGCCGAGCAGACGTCGCCGCTGGCTCCCATCGAGATCATCGAAGGACCGGCGGGCGAGTTGTACGGCCGAATCAGTTGGTCCGGCCTGCCCTCGGCGGCCCGCCCGCTGGTCTTGGGCAAGTCGCTGGACACACCCTGGCCGGGCGGCGAGTTGACGGTGAAACGCCGGTATGCCCACGCACGCGAGGAATGGCTGATGAACCCGGTTGACCCACCGCGCGAGAACCGCGCGGAAGCGGTGCAAATGCGCCTGACGGCGGGCGGCAAGACGCAGACGTTGTGGCTACAGAAGGACCACAGCGAGCACATCCGCGACGGCAGCAACACCTACGAGATCGGCTATACCGACCGGCTGATTCCGCTCGGCTTCGCGGTGGCCTTGCGGCAGTTCCGGCTCGGCACGTACCCCGGCGGCCGCAGTCCGCGCTCGTTCGAGAGCCTCGTTGACTTTACTGACCCGGACACGGGTCGCGTGCGCGGTGCGGTCGTGTCGATGAACTCTCCGGCGTCGCACGGCGGCTTCACTTTCCTGCAATCGAGCTACGAACAGCACGACAACGGCAACGTGACCGTGCTCCGCGTCACGCGCGATCCCGGAACGCCGATCGCGTTCCTCGGCTACGGGCTGCTGTTCGTCGGCCTCAGCATTCTTCTCGTCACGCGCCTCACGGGACCGCAGAGGAAGCTCACTGCTGTCGCGGCGAATTAGCCAGCCGCCCGGCCTTTCCAGACCACGCAAGGAACACGTGAAAATGTCGTACCGATCGCTCTTGCTCACGGCGTTGCTACTCGGGGCCGCCGCCACCCGCGCGGCCGACCTGCCGACCGGCCTGAATCTCGAGACGCTTCGTGCCCTACCGACGCAGCACGACGGCCGCATGCCGCCGCTGGACACGCTCGCGCGCGAGATTGTTGAGGAAGTAACCGGCACGCCGTCGTATCAGGGTTACGATCCAGTCCTGCTGCTGCTGGCCTGGACGTTTGACCGCGAGAAATGGGAGCAGCAGCCGCTGATCAGCCTCCGCAACGCGGAGCTCCGGGCGGCGTTGCACCTGCCGGCGGACAAGACCGCGTTTTCGTACAAAGAGCTCAGCGGCCAGGAGTTCCTCGCGAAGCAAATCGCGGACCTGCGCACGATGCAGCCGGGGAAGAAGCCCGATCCGCTGCAACAGAAGGTCCGCGACATCGCGGAACGGCTGTCCACCCTCGCAGACGTCTTCACTGGCCAGGCGCTGCCGCTCATTCCTGACCCGAACAGCGTGATCGCGGCCTGGCGGCCAATCGGCGCGCGGGCGACCGCCATGGGACACCCGCCCACCGAGCCGGAAGCGGTGCGCAGTGCGTGGTCCGCGCTGCGGGAGGCGCTCTCCGCCCGTGACAAGGCGCGATTCGACAAGGCCAGCAATGACCTCGCGTCCGCACTCGCCGAATTGCCGGCCGCGTACCGCCCGCCCGCTGACGTGCTGGCGCGCGAGCTGCGCTACAACCAGATGCGGCCGTACCACGTGGCGTGGCAACTGCTGCTGGTCGGCACCGTGCTCGCCGCCCTGGCCGCCCTGCTGGAGGCCCGCTGGGCCCAGCATCTCGCGGGCCTCAAGGGCCTCGTCGGTGCCGTCGCCCTGGTCGCACTGCTCGGCGGCTGCGGCATGCACAGCTACGGCATGTGGCTGCGCTGGGACATCGCGGGCCGACTGCCTGCCACGAACATGTTTGAGTCAATGCTCTTCCTCGGCTGGGGTGCGGCCGTGTTCGCGATTCTGGCCGGTTGCGTGACGACGGTACTGCGGCGCGGCTGGGTCGTGCCGCTGACCGGGGCGGTCATGGCCACCTTGGCGCTCTTTCTCGCGGACAACCTGCCGATCGACCGCTATATCCGCCCGATCGCGCCGGTGTTGCTCGACACGATCTGGATGTCGATTCACGTACCGATCATCATGACCTCGTACGCGGTGCTCGGGCTGGCGGTGGTGATCGCCCACGCCCAACTCATCCTCCTGGCGGTTGCTCCGCGGCGGCAGGACCTGGCCGCGCGGGTGGACGGCATGCACTACTGGTACGCGCTGGTCGGCTCGATCCTGCTCATCGCCGGCATCGTCACCGGGAGCATGTGGGGTGCCGTCTCGTGGGGCCGCTACTGGGGTTGGGACCCGAAAGAGGTCTGGTCGCTCGTGGCGTTCCTCGGCTACACGGCGATTCTGCACACGCGGCTGGAGACGGAGTCCGTGCCGGCCTGGGCGCGGGTCGTGGCTGCGGCGCTCGCCATGGCCGTGTTCGGCCTGATCGCCTCACGCTTTGGTCCGCCGTCGCAGGTGCAGATGCTTGCTTTCGGCGGGGCGTTTGCGGCCACCGCCTTCTTCGTGCTCGCCCGCGGAGCGCTGGCCACCGCACTCAAGAGCGTGCTGGCGTTCTGGCTCATCATCATGACCTACGTGGGCGTCAATTTCGTGCTCGGCATCGGTCTGCACAGCTACGGCTTCGGCACCGGGGCGGTGGCGCGCTACATGTTCCTGACCGGTGGGGCCGATCTGGTGTTCATCGCCGCGTGCGCGCTCGTCTACTTGTTCCGCGGCAAATCAGCCGCTCCGACGGGCATTCCGGCGCCGGCGTGAAACGCACCGGCCGGCGGTACACAGCATGGGCTTCTGGGTTCGTTTTCATCGCCGCTCGCGTTGGGTTCGCTGGCCGCTCAAGGTGCTTGTGTTCGCGGCCGTCGTCCTCGTGGTCCTGTATCCGAAGCTCTGGCTATTGCCACGGCACATCGCGCGCGTCGCGGACCTGGAGTCGGTCCTCGAGCCCGCGAACCCCGGCCTGGCACCATTCGAGACCGACGTGCGTTCAGCGGGTCCGGAGACTGCGAGCGCGAAGCAACGGCTGGCCGTCGTCGAATGGGTCGTGTACCGGCGCAAGCCCTACGCGTTTGATTGGGACACCTGGGGTGTTATGAACTACCTGCCCTCGACCGCCGAGGCGCTCGCCATGCCGCGGACGGACTGCAAGGGCCGGGCCGTAGTCGCCGCGTCGCTGTTGCGGCGGATGGGGGATGAGGCGTACCTAACGGCGGACATCACACACATGTGGGTGGTTACTCCAGTGGGGGAGATCATGTCGCCGGGCGTGGGCGAGAAGACGCTTGAAGGCGGGCCGCAGGGCACGCAGTTGCGACTAACCGTGGGGGCGCTGGCGAACCTGGTCCGCGGGTTTGGCTTTGGCGTGGCGGTGTTTCCGCTGACCCGCGAACTGATCATCGTGGCAGCCCTGTGTGCACTGAGCATGCATCCGTGGTCGTCCAACCGGCGGCGCGTAGTAGGCTGCTTGCTGGTGCTCCTGGCGCTGGGCCTGTTGCACGATTCAACCGCCGTCGGCGCGAGCACTTGCAGCCGGCCGTGGCTGGGATGGGTGGGGCTGGGCGTGGCGGTGGTGGGGTGGATAACCTTGGTGCTAGGACGGCGGCCGATTCAGGCGGCATGAATCAACTTGCCCTTGTTCTTCACGGTCCGCTCGAATGAGACGCGCAGCGCCGACCGCTGGTCGAATTCGCTTTGCGTGTAGACCTGGACATCAACGGCACGGGCACGTCGCCCAGCGCGCGGTACGCGACGGCGTCGCGCTCATACGGGTCGAGCGGGCTGTCCGCAACGATCACAACCAGGTCGACAGCGCTGCCCGGACTGGGTGTGCCGTAGGCATACGAGCCAAACAAGTAGATGGCGACCGGCGAGAGCGCAGCGCGCAGGCGCGCGACGATCTCACTGCGCAGGGGCTCAAGCTCGGTCTGCGGCAGCACGTGCATGACTCACCCGGTGGTGGCGTTGGCGGCCTCACGAGCGCCACACTGACATTCTACAGCTTCTTCTCAATCTTCGCCCATGTGTCCTTCAGCGTCACCGTGCGGTTGAAGACGAGGCGGCGGGCACCCGGTTGGCTACGGCCGACACGGGGGTCGGCCGCTACATCGGTGTGGCACCGGCTAATAGCCGGTGTTCTCCGGCCGGTACGGAGCCCGGCCGCTACATTCGCCGGCGAGCCGCCGGCCGCCAACCGTTCGTGGCTGTCTTTGTCCACGCAGAAATAGCCGTGCCGCTCGAACTGATAACGCGCACCGCTGGCAGCGTCGGCGACGCTCGGCTCAAGCCACGCCGGATTGATCACCTCCAGCGAGTCTGGATTGAGATTGCCCTTCCAATCACCGGCCGCGAAACCGGGTTTCGGCTCAGCAGGAGCCGCGCCATCCCCCGCGGCGCGCAGCGCATCATCGCTCACGTCGTCCGGATCGGGTTTGGTGAACAAGTGGTCATATAGCCGCACTTCGACCGCCAGCGCATGCGCGGCGCTCACCCAGTGCAGCGTGCTCTTGACCTTGCGGCCGTCGGGCGAATCGCCGCCGCGCGTGGCCGGGTCATAGGTGCAATGGACCTCGACGACATTACCCGCGGCGTCCTTCACGCAGCCGGTACACTTGACGAAGTATGCGTACCGCAGCCGCACTTCGTTGCCGGGATACAGCCGCCAGTACTTCGGCGGCGGCGTTTCGCGGAAATCATCCTGCTCGATGTAGAGAACCTTCGAAAACGGGACGTACCGCGAGCCGGCAGACACATCTTCGGGGTTGTTGATCGCCTCCATCCACTCCACCCCGTCGTCTGGGTAATTGTCGATGACCAGCTTGAGCGGCCGCAGCACGCCCAGCACGCGCGGGGCCACCTTGTTCAGGTGCTCGCGGACACAATGCTCCAGCAACGCGATATCGACCGTGCTCTCAACCTTCGACACGCCGATGCGGCGGCAGAATTCACGCAGTGCTTCCGGCGGATAGCCCCGGCGGCGCATCCCGGAGATCGTCGGCATGCGCGGATCGTCCCACCCGCAGACGAGGCCGCTTTTCACGAGCTCCAGCAGCCGGCGTTTGCTCATCACGGTGTACGTCAGGTTGAGCCGGGCAAACTCGATTTGCTGCGGGTGGTGGATTTTGTTGCCCCACGGACCGCTACCGTCGTCGGTGCGGCCCTCGTTGACCGCGTCGATGAACCAATCGTACAGCGGGCGGTGGTTCTCGAATTCCAGGGTGCAGATGCTGTGCGTGATACCTTCGAGCGAGTCCTCGAAGCCGTGCGCCCAGTCGTACATCGGGTACAAACACCATTTGTCGCCGGTGTTATGGTGCGTCGCGTGTACGATGCGGTACATGACTGGGTCGCGCAGGTTGAGGTTGGGGTGGGCCATGTCGATTTTCGCCCGCAGCGTCTTCGTGCCGTCGGGGACCTCGCCTGTGCGCATGCGCTCGAACAGGTCGAGATTCTCCTCGATCGGGCGGTCGCGATACGGGCTGGCCTGGCCCGGTGTCGTTAGCGTGCCCCGCCCGCGGCTGACCTGCTCGGCGGACAGGTCGCAGACGTAGGCCTTGCCTTTCTTGATGAGCTCGATGGCCCAGGCGTGCATCTGGTCGAAGTAGTTGGAGCCCCAGATGACACCGGCGCTGGGCTCATCGTCGCGTATGCCCACCCAGCGGGCTCCGAGCCAGCGCACGTCCTCGATGATCGAGTCGACGTACTCCTGCTCCTCTTTCTCGGGGTTCGTGTCGTCCATGCGCAGATTGAATTTGCCGCCATACTCGGCCGCGAGGCCGTAGTTCAGGCAGATCGACTTGGCATGGCCGATGTGGAGGTAGCCATTGGGCTCGGGCGGGAAGCGCGTGTGTACGCGGCGGTCGAAGCGGCCGGTGCGGTTGTGTTCGTCGACGATCTCGCGAATGAAGTCGCGCGGGCCGGTCTTGGCGTCGCGTGGGGAGTCCGTTTTCGGGGTGGTCATGGTCAATAATCCCAGCAGCGCAAGCTGTCCGCACCAACTCTCGGCAACCTGCGGCGTGCGGCATGATAATCGGCCCGCTGGCGGGCGCCGATGAGCGGTTCGGCCAATCCTAGCTGCACGGGTCCAAGTTTGAAGCGCCAGTATGGCGGCCTCGCAATAAAGGAATTTGACTTACGGGCTTTTCGGACCATAAAATGGGCGTGTCCGCTTGGGCGGAAGCACATGCTGGGACGCGGGAGTACGAACATGAAGCACATCACGCGGTGTATCACAGCGCTGGCGATACTGGCGTCGTTTGCGACTGCTGGGCGGGCTGAGCCTTGGACCGTCACCTGGGACGGCAATGACTACCCGGAGAATGAGGGCTGGTACCGCGATCTGTGGGGTCCGCCGGACATTCGCACGCTGAACCCCGACAGCACGATGACGCTGGACACACGGCAGACCGTCGAGTTGTGGGACACCTACCTCATGTGGCGGCCGCTCAACCCTGGCCCCGGGGAGACGTTCTTCCTGACCTTCCGCGTCCGTGTTTCGGAAATCACAGGCGGAATTGATCCCGGCGTGTGGTTCAAGACCGATAATTTCAAGAGTATAGACTTCCTGCTTTCCATGGATCACGTCGAGATCCCGTTTTTCATCACCATTGCCCAGTTCGAGCCGGGCGTCTTTCACACATTTGAATGTCTGTCGTCGGACATGCAGACGTTTCGTTTCTTCGTGGACGACCAGTTCGCGTACGAGGGCAATTTCCTGCCATCGGGTTATCAGTCCACGATGGCTTGGGGCGACATCGTGTATGGCGCATCCAGTCTGGCCACGTGGGACTTCCTGAGCTTCGGCGTGGTCCCTGAAGTTTCAACAGGATTGCTTTTGGTTGTGCTCCCGCTGATTCGGCGGCGCACGTGCGGGCAACCTGCGCGTCAAAGAGGATCTCTCCTATGGAGCCGCTCGCTAACGGACGTTTGACTGCGGAGGTACGGCAGATGCTAGGGCACGTGAATTCGGCACTACTGCGATCTATCGCGCTGGCAGCAGTCCTGGCCGGAACGGCTGGCTTCGCGCATGCGGAGCCTTGGACCGTCACCTGGGACGGCAATGACTACCCGGAGAATGAAGGCTGGTACCGCGACCTGTGGGGGCCGCCGGACATTCGCACACTCAATGCGGACGGCACGATGACGCTGGATACGCGGATAACGCCCCAGCTTTGGGACACATACCTGATGTGGCGTCCTCTAAACCCCGGGCCCGGAGAAACGTTCTTTCTTTCCTTCCGCGTCTGCGTTTCGGAAGTGAACGGCTACTATGACCCGGGGGTTTATTTTAAGACCGATAACTTCAAGGGCATAGACTTCCTTTTGGCGATGGATCACGTCGAAATTCCTTTTTTCATAACCATCGCCCAGTTCGAGCCCGGCGTCTTCCACACATTCGAATGTCTGTCGTCGGACATGCAGACGTTTCGTTTCTTCGTGGACGGTGCATTTACCTATGAGGGAACGTTCTTGGCGGATAGCTATCCCCCAATGATGGCCTGGGGCGACATCGTCCGTGGCGCGTCCAGTCTGGCCACGTGGGACTTCCTGAGCTTCGGCGTGGTCCCTGAAGTATCAACGGGGGCGCTTCCATTTGTGCTCTTGTTCTTCCAGCGGCGTGATCGCGGGCAACGGGCTCGCTTGTAAGACCTTCTTTCTGAAGGAGCGCGACATGGTAGGACAGCGACTGGCAGTTTTCATTCTGGCTGCGGCGAGCGCCGCAGCGCTCGGAGACCCCTTGGTGGTGCGTTTCGTGCAACGCAACCCGAATCTCGACCCGAACAGCGACTACTACATATACGGCACGCGTGTGACGATTTTCCACGGCTACGCAGACCAGCAGTTTCAGTTCGAGTGCTACTACGTCGATCCCAACGGGAACTACTCCCATCCAGCCGACATCAGTTCGATTGCGGTGGACCCCAACGCCGGGCCGGTGCGCCTCACGGTGCTGCCGGACCCGAACGACCCGAATCGCCTCTGGGGCGCGAGCGACGTCCTGGCGATGAACCTCGCCAACAGCGGCGTGACGTGCCGCGTCGAGGGCTTCAACATCGTGAGCGCCCTGGGCGACCCTAACGACCCCAACGCCGTCCAGATCGACGAGATCGCCGGCGACTTCCACGCGGGCTACATCGCCAACGACGTTGTGATCGCAAAGCTCACCTCTGGGTGCTTTTCCGCCTTCAATGTCTACGCGAACTTGACGTTGACGGATACGACCTCTCCTCACGCCGGCAGCATCGACTTCTCGGGGTCCTGTCCGAGCACGATCACCATCGGCGGCAGCATGACCGGCGACGTCCTTCTCGCGCACGGCTGTTATCAGGTGTTTAGCGGTACGTTGTCGGTCGGCCAGGACGCCCACAACATCACGATCGGCTCCACATGCAGCGGCGACATGCTCGGGCGCGTCCTGATCGGCCGCGATCTACTCGGTGGGCTGGTCTGTCATCAGTCTGTGGCGCAGGTAGACCCGAACCAACCCGACCCGGAACCGGTGATTGTCATCGGACGCAATCTGGTCGGCACAGTCAATTTGATGTCCGACTTACATCGCGCCCTGGAAATCCACGGTGGCGTGACGCGCGAGGAGCGCGGCACGGCCATCGACGTTTTCGGAAGTCTTACGTCTCAGGTCAGAGTGAACGGTGTGCTGGTGGACGGCCCGAGCAATTATGAAATCGACATCGGCAACATGTCGTCCACCGCCGCGATCGCGATCGACTGGGACGGCTACCAACCGGGGGACGACTGGCAGGCGGGGGCACTGATACGTGTGGGGCAGACGGCCTACTGGGGCAACGACCCAAACGCTCGCGTGTACGAAATCACGTGCCCCAAGGGCGATCTCAACAACTCGGCCGACCCGCGGGACCCGAACACTTGGAACCCTGACTTCGACGACATCAATCCGTTTGTCGTTGCTCTCAGCGGCCAGGCCGAGTATGAGGCGGCCTTTCCCGGCCTTGGCGGATCATGGCAATACCACGCGGACTGCAACTGCGATAGCAACGTCGATTTCGACGATATCGACGCGTTCGTCTTGCGCCTGACGGACGCGGACGGCTACTACGTGGCGTATCCCGGCTGCGAATTGTGCGAAGGGCAGGACAACCTGGGGCAATCTCTGCCGAACGACCCGGCGTCAATCGCCAGATTGTTCCGCACGTACGTTGCGCCAGAGCGGCTGCCGGGCTTTATCGCTCATGCGCGGGAGTTCGTCAGGCATCATGCCGGCACGCCGCGCGGCCAGTATTGGGCGGCGGTACTGCGGCACCTGGAATAGCGGTTCGTCGCAGGGACTCCCCGGCTGCTACGTCGGCCACGGGGGGCCGACATCTACGCTGCCGTCGGGCTCGGCGGCCCGACGCTACATCTCTTTCGTCGCTTTGGTTGCAGCCAAAGGCGGCGCTGTGCCTCGGTGCCTGCGTGCCTCCGTGCCTTCGTGCCTTCGTGCCTCCGTGCCTCCGTGCCTCCGTGCCTCCGTGCCTTCGTGCCTCCGTGCCTCCGTGCCTCCGTGCCTCCGTGCCTCCGTGCCTCCGTGCCTCCGTGCCTGCGTGCCTCCGTGCCTCCGTGCCTTCGTGCCTCCGTGCCTTCGTGCCGGTCCCTACTTCACAAACAGCATCTCGGAATACCGCGGCAGTGGCCACAGATCGTCGGGGATGAACTGCTCGAGCTCGTCCGAAACGGCCCGCGCGGCGGCCATCGCCGGCACAAGTTTGTCCCGCACGTGCTTGGACTGCTCCGCGGCATCGCCCGCGGCGTGCCGCTCGGCCGCCTCGACCGCGGCAATGGCCTGGCGAAGCTGTGCGAGCCCGGCCACGACGTGTCGGAGCTGCGCCTTGACATCCGGACACGGCACGCCGACCCCCTCGCTCGCCGAGACCGCCGCGCCCAGCTCCGTCTGGAAGCGCAGGCCTGCGGGGAGGACTTCACGCTTGAGCATGGAGGCCAGCGTGCGGGCCTCAATTCCCAGCGTGCGGTTGTAGCGCTCGAAACTCACCTCGACGCGCGCTTCGAGCTCCCGCGGGTTCAACACGGCATACTTGTCAAATAGCGCCTGCGCGGCTTTCGTGCCCAATCTCGGGATGGCGTCCGGCGTGGTCGGCAGGTTGGGCAGCCCGCGGCGCTCAGCCTCCTTGTGCCACTCCGCGCGGTAGTTGTCGCCGTCGAATACCACCCGCCGGTGCTGCTTAACGACTTCCTTGAGCAGCGCCTTGACCACGGCTTCGAGCTTGGCGGGCGTCGGCTTCTTGCCGCTGCGCCGCTCCAGCTCGGTCGCCATGTAGTCCAGCGATTCGGCGGCGATCGTGTTCAACACCGTGTTGGGCCAGGCGATCGAGTCGCTCGAGCCGACGGCGCGAAACTCGAACTTGTTGCCGGTGAACGCAAACGGACTCGTGCGGTTGCGGTCACCACTGTGCCGGGGCAGATGCGGCAGCGTGTGCGCGCCGAGATGGAGTTGACCGCCCTTCTTGGTCGAATGCGGCCCACCCTGCGCGAGCTGCGCGAGGATGTCGCTCAACATCTCGCCGAGGTAGACCGACATGATCGCCGGCGGGGCCTCGTTCGCGCCGAGCCGGTGGTCGTTGCCCGGGCTGGCGATGGACGCGCGGAGCAGGTCGCCGTGCAGATCCACGGCCCGCACGACGGCCATGAGGAAGACCAAAAACTGCATGTTGGTGTGCGTTTCCTCGCGCGGGTCGAGCAGGTTGACGCCCGTATCGGTCGCCAGCGACCAGTTGTTGTGCTTGCCCGAGCCATTGATCCCCGCGAACGGCTTCTCGTGCAGCAGGCACACGAAACCATGGTGCTCGGCCACGGTGCGCAGAATCTGCATGGTGATCATCTGGTGGTCGGTGGCGACGTTGGCGTCCTCAAACACCGGGGCCAACTCATACTGGCTCGGCGCCACCTCGTTATGTCGCGTCTTGGCGGGCACCCCCAGCTCGAACAGCCGCCGTTCCGTTTCGGTCATAAACGCCATCACCCGCTCGGCGATGGCGCCAAAGTAGTGATCCTCAAGTTGGTGCCCCTTGGGAGCCGCGGCGCCGAACAGCGTCCGCCCGCACAGCCGCAGGTCTTCGCGGCGCTCGAAAAACCGGCGGTCGATGAGGAAGTACTCCTGCTCGCTGCCGATCGTGGTCTTGACGTGCGAAACGCCCGCGTCGGTACCAAACACCCGCAGAATCCGCAGCGCCTGCTTGCTGACGGCCTCGATCGAGCGGAGCAGCGGCGTCTTCTTGTCCAAGGCCTCGCCGGTCCACGAGACAAACGCGGTCGGAATGCACAGCGTCGCGCTGTCCGGCGTCTTGAAGATGAACGCCGGGCTGGTCGCGTCCCACGCGGTGTAGCCGCGGGCCTCAAAAGTCTCCCGAATTCCGCCCGAGGGAAACGAGCTCGCGTCCGGCTCACCCTGAATGAGCTGGTCGGCGGAGAACTGCTCCACGGCCCCACCGTCGCTGGGCGACAGGAAGGCGTCGTGTTTCTCGGCGGTGTGGCCCGTCAACGGCTGGAACCAGTGCGTGTAGTGGGTCGCGCCGTGCTCCAGGGCCCAGGCCTTCATCGCCGACGCTACCAGCGGGGCGATCGACGCATCGACGGGCTGCCCGAGGCGCACGGTCTGCTGCAGCTTATCGTAGACGTCGCTCGGCAGATGCCGGCGCATCGCATCGCCGGTGAAGGTCAATGAGCCGAAGATTTCCGAGGCCAGGGTCGCCACGCCGGTTTCTTGCACGTTCACGTCGCTATACCTCCGGGCAATTGGGTCGGCCCCCATGTTGCGGTCGGCCGGAAAAACATCACTACACTCACCCGTTTGTTGGGTTCAACTCCTGCGAGGTCCACGGGCTCCGTTGGCCCACAGATGACGGACATCACCCCCCACTCCGGCCAAGTCAGGCAGTCTATGGAGCGAACTGGTTCCTCACAAGGCTAGAATAATTCATCGGCCGCCTCGCCAGTCGTCGTGGATGCCGCGGAACGGCCGTATCGTCAGCGTCCGAGAGCGCTCACGGGAGTCCCGGACCGCAGCCGCACGCGGTAGAACTTGGACGCCCCCTCCGCGCCGCCGGTGCAGTACAACCACCCACCGGCACTCAACTCCCGCGATTCGGCACTGAAGCCGCGTGAATACGGGCCGGTCGATTCGTCGGCTTCGAGCAGTTTGAGCCAGTTCGCACCCTGATCCGCGCTGGCCAGCAGGGCGGCGTGTTCGCCGCCCGTTTTGCGCGCGGTCACGGTGCCCACGTAAACCTGCTCGCCGGCGGCGACGGTGAACCACAAGTACTGCGAGTCGCCGAGCAGTTCTTCTTGTGTGCCCGCCGCGCGGCTTACGCGCCAGAGCTGGCCGGAACCGTTGTCCGTGCCCCAAAACACGAAATCGTCCGTGAAAGCCACGTCGGTCGGGCCGTCGTGAAAGTGCCGCGCCAGGTCGCGAAACGTCGCGCCGCGGTCAGCGGAGCAGGCCCGGCCGCGCAGGACGCCGTCGCCGAATGCAATGTACAGACGTTTGCCGGCGTCGTCCCAGCGGACGGTGTGGATGTGCCGATTCAGCGGGTCGGACCAGATGGCCGCCCAGGTCAGGCCGTCGTCGGTGCTCTTGTACAGCGTCGCGCTGTGCGCGTCGTCCTGCGTGTAGTTGCCGGCATAAAGATGGTGCTTATCGTCCTCGTCCATGCGCCAGACGGGGACATCCAGACAGACTTGCCAAGTCGCGCCGCCGTCGGCCGTGCGATAAACGGAATGGTGATCGGCGCCCGTGAAGACCACCCCACTCCGCGAGGCAAACAACAGCCGCGGTCCCGTGCCGAGTGGGTTGCCGTAGTCTTGCCATTCCGCGTCGAGCCGACTGTCGCGGGCCTTGCGGATTTCGCCGCTGGGCAGACCCAAGTAGACGTCGTCCCCGCGGGCGTACGACGCGGAAACAGCCACCGGCAGCACCTCGATTTCGTAGCCCGCCGAGTCGACAGGCCAGTCGGCGAAGCCGCCCGAAGGACTGGGGCTGCAGCCCGCCAGTACCAGGCATACCAGCGTGTGGCCAGCTAACCTGCTGCCAAACAGACTTGAGCCCGTCCCCGCGACGTTCATCGCCGAACGTCTTCCAGCGCGGCTTTCAGACCCGGCAGCCCACCCTCAAGCGTGTGCCGGTCCGTGCAAAAGCTCAGCCGGATATGGCCCGGGCGGCCAAACCCGCGCCCCGGTACCGCGAGCACGCGGTGCCTGAGCAGCGCCTCCACGAAGGCCACATCGTCTGCAATCGGCGTCTTTGGAAACGCGTACAACGCACCCTGCGGCATGGTGAGCGCATAGCCGTATTCCTGCAGCGCACCGCACAGCAGATCGCGATTCTGCCGGTAGAAACTCACGTCGCACAGCGCGTCGGCACAGCGCGTGATCACGCGCTGCATGAACGCCGCGGCGTTTACGAAGCCGAGCGTCCGGTTGAGCATGGTCAGCGCCCCGAGCAGCAGCGTCCGTTCCGGCACGCGCGGCGGGACCGCGATGTAGCCCAGCCGCTCGCCGGCGATGCTCACGTCCTTGGAGTAGCTCGAGATGATTACCGTCCGCGCGTAGTGCGGCACCGGCGTCGGACACCACGCCAAGTCGTAGATGATCCGGCGATAGGGATCGTCGCACAGCAGGTATAACGGTCGCTCGGGCCGGTCGTGCCGCGCGAGCAGCGCCCCGAGCGCCCGACACTTTTCCTCCGTGTACACCGCCCCGCTCGGATTGTTCGGCGAGTTGACGATGATTGCACGCGTACGCTCGGTGAGCGCGGCTTCGATGGCCGGCAGGTCCGGCTGAAACTCGGCGTCGGTCTGCACGAGGACCATCTGCCCGCCGGCCTGCTGAGCGTAGAAGCGGTATTCGGGAAAGTACGGCGCGAGGACGATGACCTCGTCGCCCGGGTTGCAAATGGCCCGCAGCGCGACGTTCATGCCGCCCGCGGCACCGCTGGTGAGTATGACCGCGCTCGGTTCGATTTCGGTGCGATATTGGCCGCTGAGAAAGCGTGCCACCGCCGCACGGGCTTCGTCAAAGCCCGCGTTCGGCATGTAGCGGTGCAAGGGTGCGGCACGCTCGGCCGCGACCGCTTGCAGGGCGTCGAAGAACGCCGCGGGCGGCGTGGCGTTGGGATTGCCGAGCGAAAAATCAAAGACCTGGTCCGCGCCGAACTCAGCCTTGAGCCGCCGGCCTTGCTCGAACATCTCGCGAATCCACGACGCGGCCCCCAGGTCGTGGGCCGCTTGTTGTGCGATGGCGTGAGACATCAACCCACTCCTGCTCTCCGCGCGGGGTGGACACCGGCCACCCGCTGCGTAGCGTGGGCACCGCCCACCAGTCCTGTTATTCCCCCGCGCGGTTGTCGAGAATCACGACGCAGTCAATCCGGAACCCGCCCGGCTCCGCGGGGTCCTCGTTGAAACTGATAACCAACGTGTCCGCGCAGCTATAGTCGACGCCGAGCAGCTTCTCAATGCCCGCCGCGGTGCCCTGGGTGGGCAGCGCCGCGGTCGTCGAGTCCACCGGCGCCGCGGAAAAGTGTACGACCGTGTCGAACGCATCGGCGTCGAAACTCGTCGTCTGGTCCGCCTGGGTCTGCACCACGCGTGTGTACAACGCCTGCGTCGCGACGGCGGCGTTCCGACGGCAGGGCACAGCCGCAGGCGTACTCGCCGTCCCCGCCTCCAGGCGCAGTTGCTGCAGTGTCACCGCGCCGGGCGTCTTGTCCCACGCATCCCAGGTGCCGTAAGAGAACGACGCCCGGTACGCCGTGTTGTTGATGAACTGCATGTTGATGTTACCGGTCCGCTCTTTGGTCAGGTTCTTGAAGACTGTTCCGAAGCAGCCCGAGACGCCGCCCAGCGCTCCGGCCAGGAGGAGTGCCCCGCCGCCGCCGATCAACACGTTTCTCAGTTTCATTTCCGGCACCTGCGAATGGGCCGTCCGCGTTCTCCGTCGCCAGAGCGGATCCGGCACTATTATCGGCAAGGGCGCTCACCGCCAAAACAGCATCTTAGCCGCTGGCGGCACACGGGCCAACGCGCGGGTCGCAACGGGCCGCCGGTGCTCCGCGAATCCGGACATACACCCCCATTCGCGCAGCCTCCGCGCCTGAACGCAGCCCCGCGGCTAGCCGATGCTCAGGACGGCTTCGCGTGGCGCGAGGTGCCAGACACTCCGACGCTCGGACTGGCCATGGGCGCCGGCGAATTCGTACAATTGAGCTGGAGAGCCAGGTTGGTCGCGGCCGTACGTACGGCCAGCTTGGAGGTGCCGTTATGACCGGCCCGCATTTGCTTGGTCCCCAGGATCCCTTGAGGAAGCTGTTCGCCGGCTTGGTCGAACAGGCGTTCATGGTCGAGATCGGAATTTGCGACCCCGCCCTGACCGACTACCTCGGCGACATGCTCACCGACTTCATTCACGTGGACCGCATCTACCGGCTGCGCACGCTGGACCACCAGATCATCCGCGAAATCTCGCGGATGGAAGCGGACGCCGCGCTGGGCGGCGAAGTTAACGAAACCCACCGGCGACGCCTGGTCAACAAGTACATCGGGGACTTCACCCTCTTCTGGAGCGGTGTTTATCCCGAGAGCCTGCGCCGACCACGCGTGGCCGGCGTCGATCCGCTCGACGTGTATTTGCGACAAGGCAAGCGGTCGTACGGCATCGCCGGCGAATTGACCGCTGCCGAGGATCAGCCCCCCGCGGCGGTGCTTCAGCAGCTCAGCGAGCAATTCGAGTACTGCGTACACGGCCTGCGGCTCGTGCGGGCGGGGTGGGAACGTCTCAATCGTCCGCCGGGAAGCAACTGACGCCCGCGCACCGCGGCACAACGCCGGTACCGGCGCATGTAGCGCGGGTTTGTGACGTGGCGGCGGATCACTTCCCGCGGCCGTGGCACTGCTTGTATTTCTTCCCCGAACCGCACGGACACGGATCATTACGCCCCACGCGCGGCGTCTGGCGGCGGATCGTCTGCGCCTGACCACCCTCGCCCTGTTGACGCATCGCGGCGGCTTGATCGGCGTTCGCTGACGAAAAGCCGGCGCCCGTCGCGTCGGCCTTGGACGTGGTCATGCTCGACGGTCCGCCTGCCGGACCCAGCGGGGCGGGTTGCCCGCCGCCGGCATCACCGCTGTACGCCTCGCCACCGGCGCCCGCGATGCGGACCTTGAAGATCAGATCCGTCACGCGTTCGCGCACGTTCTCGAGCATCTCGTTGAACATGCGCGTGCCTTCGCGCTTGTACGCGATCTTCGGGTCCTGCTCGGCATAGCCGCGCAGCCCGATCGAGTGCCGCAGGAGGTCCATCGCGTACATGTGGTCCTTCCACAGCGCGTCGAACGTCGTCAGCAGCACGTAGCGCTCGAGTTGCGTCAGCTCATAGCGCAGCATCTCGTAGCCGCAGCGTTGCAATTGCTCGCGGGGGTCGCCCGCGGGGTCCAGCGGACAGCCGTCGAACACCGCCCCGAAACGCTCGCGGGCCCACTGCGCGAGCGCCGCGCCGGAATGCGCTGCGACGGCGGCCTCGATCTCCGTGTCGAGTTTGCCGTTGTTCAGGTAGTCGGCGTTGAGCGCGCGGAGCTCTGCAAAGACCTGCTGCGGCGTCTTGCCGACGAGGTTTTCGTACGTCCAGTTGAGGTGGTACTTGCGATTGACCCAGTTTGCGATGCGCGCGCAAACTTCGTTGGCGTTTGAGCCGCCCCGTTGCAGGGCGTAGTCGATCACCGCCCCGCAGGGGTAGTCGATCTCGCGCTGCCGGTACGCGGCCCGCATCTTCTCGGCGATGATGCGCTGGGCCTCGTCGCGATTGGCGGTCGCCAGATCATCGAGCGGGATATCGACCTCGAACTTCTCGCGCGCCCAGCGGACCAGCCGCGCCTTGCTGAACAGCGGATCGACGTATTGCTGCAGCGGCGTCAGGTCCTGGACCTGCACCTTGGCGATGGCGGCCTCGATAATCTGCTCTTGCAGCTCGGCCGGAGCGGTCTTGCGAATCTGGTTCTGCGTGAGGTTCAGGCCGTATTGTGCGGCCCAGCTCGCCAGCCCGCGCACATCCCATTCCTCGGCGTCGGTCTCCGGATCAACGTACTCGCCGAACATCCGCTGAATGTGTTGGCCGACCTCATAGCCGGCCAGATCGCGAACCTGTCTCTGGAGGTCATCGAAGCTGGCGGTGTCGATCTTGCCCGCATCGAGTCCCACGCCCAGGTGCTGCCCCGTCCATTCCGCGACGCACTGCGCCGGGTACTTCGGGTCATAGTAGCGCTCGATCGCGTCCGTGACGGCCTCGTCGATCATCTCCCAGATCATTTCCGAGAGGCCGCGGCCTTCGACGACCTGCTGCCGCCGGGCGTAGAACGTCTTGCGCTGGTAGTCCATCACCTCGTCGTATTCGAGCAGGCTCTTGCGGATGTGGAAGTTCCGCTCCTCGACCTTCTTCTGCGCCCGCTCAATGCCCTTGCTGACGCGCTTGTCCTCGATCGCCATCCCCTCCTCGAAGCCCAGCATGTTCAACATGCGCAGGACCCACTCGCCCATGAACAGGCGGAGCAGGTCGTCGTCGAAGCTCAGAAAAAAGCGCGAGCTGCCCGGGTCGCCCTGCCGCCCGCACCGCCCGCGAAGCTGGTTGTCGATCCGGCGGCTTTCGTGCCGCTCGGTGCCCACGACGTGCAGCCCGCCGAGGCCCGGCACGCCGGGGCCGAGCACGATGTCGGTGCCACGACCCGCCATGTTCGTCGCGATGGTGACGTTGCCCGCCAGCAGCTTCTTTTTGCCGCGCGTTTCCTCGTGCTGCTGGCCGGCCTTGGCGACAATTTCGGCCTCGCGGGCGTGATTCTTGGCGTTCAGCACCTCGTGCGCGACGCCGTAGCGCCGGTGCAAAGCCTCGCTGAGCTTCTCGGAATTTTCGACGCTGACCGTGCCGACCAGCACGGGCCGTCCGCCGACGAACTCGCCCATCACCTTGCGATACCCCTCCGCCAGCACCGCCTCATCGCCCTTGCCGTCGTTGAACGCTCTGAGGGCTTCATCGATCGCCTTGAGCTGACGTCCAATCTCGGCCGGACTCAGCCCGGACGATGACTCGCCGGTCGCTGAACTCTCTCCGTGCCTTCGTGCCTTCGTGCCTTCGTGCCTTTGAAGCTCCAACAACGTCCGCTGCGCATGCTTCAACATATCCAGCAGCGACCAAGGGTCCGACGGGTAGCCATCCTGGCTATACGCGCGAATCTCCTCGACGATCGCGTCGAACTTGTTCCCGACGTTGCGATAAATCTTGTCGTTGTAGTCGATGCGGCGGACCGGCTTGTTCGTCGGGATCGCAGTGACCTCGAGTTCATAGATTTTCATGAACTCGTCGGCCTCCGTCATGGCCGTGCCGGTCATGCCGGCGAGCTGCTTGTACAGCTTGAACAGATTCTGGAGGGTGATCGTGGCAAGCGTCTGGGTCTCTTCCTTGACCGTGACGCGTTCCTTGGCCTCGACCGCCTGGTGCAAACCGTCCGACCACTGCCGCCCGTGCATCAGTCGCCCCGTGAACTCGTCGACGATGATGATCTTGTCTTCCTGGACGACGTATTCCTTGTCGCAGTGGTAGACGAGGTGTCCGCGCAAGGCGTTGTCCAGGTAGTGCGGCCAGTTCATGTTCTTGGTGTCGTAGAACGTGCCGATACCGAGCATCTGCTGGGCCGCTTTCGCGCCGTGCTCGGTCATGTGGACGGATTTGCGGTCGGCTTCTACGACGAAGTGCTGCAAGTGCCCGATCGCGTCGGCCTCGTCCGACGACAACCAGAACGGGTCCACCGGAAACTTCTTCAGCGCCGCCTTGTATTTCGCATCGCCCGGATCGAGACCAAATTGGCTGGGATTCGCTTCGATCTGCGCCAGCCGCCCCCGCGTCTCACGATTCGCCGCTTCCTGCTTGTGGATCAACGACCGGGCCACGTCGTCCGCCGCCCGGTACGCCGTCACATCCTCGTGTGCGGGACCGGAGATAATCAACGGCGTGCGGGCCTCGTCGATCAGGATCGAGTCCACTTCGTCCACGACCACGAAGTCCTGCGGCCCCTGCACCTGCTCGCGGGCATTGTGCTTCATGTTGTCGCGGAGATAGTCGAAGCCGAACTCGCTGTTGGTGCCGTAGGTGATGTCGCAACCGTACGACACACGCCGCACCTCGGCTTCCGGCCCCCAGGTCGGCATGTCGGAGGTGATGTAGCCGACGGTCACGCCGAGCAGCTCGAAAATCGGGCGGCAAAACTCGGCGTCGCGCTTCACCAGGTAGTCGTTGACCGTGACCATGTGGACCCGCAGGCCCTGGAGCACCTTCAGGTAGTTGGCCATGTAGCAGACGATGGTCTTCCCCTCGCCCGTCCGCATCTCGGCCACGTTGCAGTCTTCGAGGACCTTGCCGCCAATGAGCTGGCACTCGAATTGACGGTGGTTGCGCGCCCGCCGAGAAACCTCGCGCACACACGCGTACGCCGCGGCCCGAATGGCATCGACGGACACCCCGTCGGCCAATTTCTGCCTGAATTCCGCCGTCCTGGCCAACAAGTCTGCGGGTGACAGCGCCCGAACCTGCTCTTCCAGCGGATCCACCTGGATGCGCACGAAGTCGCGCAGGCCGAGCACGATGCGGTCGTTCCGCGACGGCAGGAACTGGAACGCGAGCCACCCGCAGTAGCCGCCCCACGCTACCAGCGTCATGGACAGCAGAAGGGCCAGCCACTCCCGCCGAAAGAGGGCCACGCCCGTGCCTTCGGGCCCCAGGAGCAGCACCACGACGACCAGCGCGAGCAGCGCGGTCAGACCCGCTGCGCCGGCCACCCGCGCCCCCGCGCGGCGCGCGCGATACCAGAACACCGTCGACGCGCTGGTCGCGTCGCGGAGGATGTCGGTGTCGCCGATGGAGAAGAGCCAGTTCAAGGCACGCTCTCGTGAGTGCTAAGGTGAGAAGGTGATAACGTGATAAGGTCGGCAGCCCCGCGCCCACACCCTGTCACATTATCACCGGATCACGCTATCACCCTTTCGCCCGTTCCAGGTACTCGCCCGTCCGCGTGTCGATCTTCAGCTCTTCGCCGATTTCGATGAACGGCGGGACGCGGACCCGCAGGCCGGTTTCCATGGTCGCATCTTTGCTCTGGTTCGTCGCCGTCGCACCCTTCATGACGGGCGGCGCATCGACGACCTTCAGCGTGACGGTATTCGGCAGCTCCACCCCGACGATTTTGCCCTCGATCATCGAAACCGTGACTTGCTCGTTGCCGCGGAGGTACTTATCCCCCGCGCCCATCACGTCCCCCGGCACGTGAATCTGGTCGAACGTCTCCTCGTCCATCAGCACGAAGTGGTCGCCCTCATGATAAAGGTACTGATACGGCTTCGTGTCCACGAACGGCGTCTCGACGCGGTCATCGACCGACATGCGGGCATCGATGATCCGGCCGTCCTTGAGCGACTTGAGCTTGACCTGCAAGTAGCTGCGCCAATTGCCTTTAGAGACGCGCTCGACGTCGCTGACGCTGTAGAGCGCCCCCTCGTGCAGCACGACCTTGCCCTTTTTCAGTTCACTCGCCTTGATCATCGACCGACGCTCCTGGAGACAGCGGGCGCGCTCGCCGCCGCGACCGGTTTAGGCCCAGCCCCCAGCGAGGGGCCACGCCTGGTTGCCGAAACCCCGTAGTATAGCGTGTGCGCGGCCGCCCCGCGACCGTGTCGCGGCGGGCGGTAGCGTCGGACCTCCGAGTCCG
>JAGVEP010000034.1 GCA_020058145.1 Phycisphaerae bacterium
TCGCTGGCGCCGGGGACGCACTCGCTGGCGCCGCGGACGCACTCGCTGGCGCTTCGTGTTCTGAATGGTCTGCTGCCTCGGGACGGCGAGGGGCGCCTGGCAGACCACGATTTCCGGGACCGCGGTCCTTGGCCATGCCACCCCGTCTGGAGTGTCGTGGACCCGGCGACACTCGCGTTTCGTCCGCGGGCTTGTGTGCGCCTGCCCGCAGGCTATAGTGGGCCCAGGTGTTGTGGAAATGTCGGATCATCTGAACCGGAGCCGGTCATGAAAACACTAAAGTGGACGCTGCTGGTCATGTCGGGCGGACTGCTGGTCGCCCTGGGTTCCTGCGCGACGGATTTACTCTATTTCGTCATGCAGGGCGTCGCCACGCAAATCGCGTCCGCGGCCGTCGGGGGTGCCGTCGGCGCCTGAGGTCCTGGGTCGCGCGCCGTACCGCCGGCGGTACTCCCCTACAGTGACAAACGTGGCCTCGTCGGCTGACCACGGCCGGCATATGACCCCGTTACGGGGGCGGGAACCCTGGCCCTCTTTCAAGCGTCAAATGCAGCGGTGGCCGGTGCGCCGGTTTGACCGGCTTCGGTCGCGAGAATATCCGCTTAACGGCTTCTTGCCGCCCCCGTATAATTCGATAGCCTGCGTAGCAGAAACCCGCAACCGCTCGACCAAGGAGCAGCCCGAACCAAAGGAACCCACTCAGACAGATTGGAACCCGTCGACGACGGATGCCGCATGGCTGCAGCCGCGGATGGCCACTGACGAAAAGACGGCCTCATACGCTGTTCATAAGTTATCTTCCTCCGTAACCGTCGTGGTAGCTCCAGGACGGCAGTCGCCCGCGACCAAAGCGGCGGCGGTTCCCCCAACTAACGCACCGGCTGAGCCCGCGTCGCGACCGCGGCGCTGATCGTTACTGGCTGGGCGCCAGCAGGCGTACGCCCCACGGGCGGCACGGCCGATTGGTGCCCAAGGAGTGTGTGTCATGGCGTCCGGGAATGCCGTGTGGGGCATCGACATCGGGCAATGCGCGCTCAAAGCCGTCAAGCTGCGGGCCGTGGAAGGCGGGCAAATCGAAGCCGTCGCTTTCGACGTGCTCGAGCACTCTAAGATTCTCTCGCAGCCGGATGCCGACCGCGATGAGCTGATCTCGTCGGCGCTTGAGAAGTTCGCCTCGCGCAATGACTGGCAGGGTGATCGCTTCATGATCGGCGTGCCGGGACAGCAGACCTTCGCCCGGTTCTGCAAGATGCCGCCGATCGACCTCAAGAAGGACGCCAAGAAGATTCACGACCTGGTCCGCTACGAGGCGAGCCAGCAGATCCCCTTCGATATTGACGACGTGGTCTGGGATTACCAGATTTTCACGAGCGAGGGCTCGCCGGACGTCGAGGTCGGCATCTTCGCCATCCGCAAGGACCTCATCCGCAAGCACTTGAGCTATTTCGGCGCCGTCGGCATCGCCCCCATTGGGGTCCAGACGATCCCCGCCGCGCTGTACAACTTCTGCCACTTCGACGGGCAGATTCCCGCGGACGGCGGCGCGACTGTGCTGGTCGATGTGGGTGCGCAGAACACGGACCTGATCATCGCCGAGCCGAATTCCGCGTGGACGCGCAACATCCCGCTCGGCGGCAACAGCTTCACCGAAGCCCTGGTGCGGGCGTTCAAGCTGTCATTCGCCAAGGCGGAAAGCCTGAAACGCTCCGCCGCCGACAGCAAGTACGCCCGGCAGATTTTCCAGGCCATGCGGCCCGTCTTTGCGGACCTGGTGGCCGAGATTCAACGCTCCATCGGGTTCTACAGCTCGACGCACCGCGACATGGAGCTGAAACGGGTCGTCGCGCTGGGCAACGCCTTCCGCCTGCCGGGTCTGCTCAAATATCTTGAAAACAACCTGACGATCAGCGGCGGCGTCGGCAAGCTCGAGAAGTTCGCGAAGCTCGCAGCGAGCGCGACCATTAACGCCCCGCAATTCAGCGATAACGTGCTGAGCTTCGGGGCGGCCTACGGCCTCGCGCTGCAGGGGTTGGGGCTGGCCAAGATTCGCGCGTCGCTGCTACCGACCGAGTTGGCGCGGATCGCGGTCTGGCAGAAGAAACGTCCGTACTTCATCGCCACGGCCGCGTCGCTGGCGCTGGCGGCGGGCGTCCCGTGGATCGCCAACGCCCTCGACAAACAGGCGTTGGCGAGCGACGCCGCTGGACAAGCCCGCAACGATACGCAGCGCATCGTCGCCGAGGCCAAGCGCTTCGCACAGGAATACGACAAGGCCAAGACGGATACCGGCACGCGCGAGCAGGACAGCATCAACCTGACCAACCTGCAGCAGTACAAACGCATCGTGCCGCAGGTGCTGGTCGTGGTGAATGAAGCGATGCCGGAGGTTAATCCGCCGGACCTGGCTCAGGCCACGTCGGGCGAGCAGCTCAAGAAACTGATCCAGTCCGACCGGCAGAAATACGCCCGCACCGAGCGTGGCCAGCTCGTTGTCGAAGCGTTCAAGATGGAGTACGTGCCGGATGTTGCCGGGGCGGCGCTTGAAAGTCGGGGCGCCAAGCAGCGGCAGCCGAGCGCCCCGCCGCCAGATCGGAA
>JAGVEP010000032.1 GCA_020058145.1 Phycisphaerae bacterium
AGCGGGATCGGTGCGACCGCGCCCAGCACAATGCGGGCGTCACGAATCACGTTTCGGCCCTCCAAACGGAGGCTGGCGGCGACGGCGGCGACCGCAATCGCATTGCCGTCGCGCAGGGCAAACCGCGCGTACGCCGCTCCGAATCCCGGCGGCGGCCTGGGTACGAGCACGGCGGTCAGTACCTCGTCTGCACGCCGCACCGTCTGCCGAGGACCACTGAAAAAAGCATCCAGCGGCACTTCCCGCTCTCCGGCGGGCGACCAGAGCACAACCGCCGCGTGCATCGCAATCAGAATCGGCGGCAAATCAGCGCACGGCACCGCGCTGGCGATGTTCCCACCGACAGTCGCGACGTTGCGAATCTGCGGGGCGGCCATCTGGGTCGCCGCGTCGAGCAGCGGAGCAAAACCCTCCCGTACGGTCGAAGAATTGGCCAGTTGCGTGATTGTGGTGAGTGCGCCGATCCGCAGTCTGCCAGCGGCCTCCGTGCTACCGCGCAGTTCCGCGACGCGCTGCAGCGAGACCAGGTGCCGAGCCCGCACGCGGGCTGATTTCAGGTCGACCAGTAAGTCTGTACCGCCGGCCAGTATCCGGGACTCCGGCGCATAGCGCGTGAGCGTAGCAATCGCCTCGTCCAGCGTTGCGGCTTGGTGCAATTCTACGTCCGGCACGTACACCGCGGTTCTCCCGCGACCCGCTCAAAGATCGGTGACTTCGTGGGCAAACGCTGCCCGTATCAGCCCGGCGCCGCCGAGGCGGGCTCGGCGGTGTTCAGCGCGGCCCCCAGCAGGCCGCAGCGAAATTGTTCCGCAAGCTGGCTCGCCACGACGCTCGCGGCGCGGTGGTGCTTGGGGTCATACCAGCGATACATCCAGTTCAGCATCCCGAACAGCGACATTGTGGCCACGTGCCGGTCGAGCGTGCTGGCCGAAGCCTGCGCGTCCAGCAGTCGGTCCACAATGGCGCGGACCACGACGTAATACTCGCGGCGGATGCGGAGGGTCTCCTCGTAGCTGGCGCCCGACAGCAAGTCGAGCTCGTGCGAGCAGACCTTGAGCGCCGCCATGTTCGCCACGAAGTAGCCCACGTGCGTACGAACCATAATGTGGATCTGTTCCACGGGGTCGTCGACGCCGTGCAGTTTCTCGCGCAGGTTGTTCAGCAGCGCATTAAAGGTGCGGTACTGGATCAGGAAGAGCATGCGCTCCTTGTTCGGGAAGTAGTGGTAGAGGCCCGCGAGACTGCACCCAGCCGCCCGCGCCACGGTTCGCATGGACGCCCGCTCGTAGCCCACGTCCGCGATGACCTGAGTAGCGGCGGCGAGGATTTGGTTGAGCCGCTCGTCGTAACTGCCGACGGCGCGATCAGTTACGGTAGGGGCGGAGTCGACATCGAACGACTGTTCGGATTGCACTTGCTTGTTCAAGCCAGTCGTACCTCAAGCGTCGAACGCCAAGTCAGAACTATGCACCTTCAGCGGCGTTCTGTCAAACAAAAAAGCCCGCGCTAAACCGTTGACAGGCGGCCGTCAAGCCAGATAATTAGCTCTAAGTGGTGGTTTGGCGGTTCGCCTGGCGATGGTCGACCGGCGTCATTTCTGCGACCCGAGCCGATCGAACGTTCGTTCGCACCGTGCCCGCTACTGCGACTGCAAGCGGCGAGCCTGCGCCACTCGGTATTCGGAGACCGACCGATGAGCAAATTCCCGTCGCGCGAACCCGCCGCCTTCGATTTTCGGGACATTCGGTACGAAAAACGCGACTGGGTGGCGCGCATCACGCTTAACCGCCCCCAGAACTACAACGCGTACAGTACGCCAGCTCTCCAAGAGCTGGCCGCGGCGTTCCAGGACGCCTCGTGGGACGATCGCGTCGCCGTCGTGGTCTACACCGGCACCGGGGAGCGTGCGTTCTGCACGGGGGGCGACGTCAAGGAGTACCAGGAGAACTACACCCAGACGCCGCGTGACTACTGGAAGTACATGTGCTGCTTCAAGAACTACATCGAGTCGATCACGAACTGCGCCAAACCGGTGCTTGCGCGGCTGAACGGGATGGCGGTGGGCGGGGGCAATGAAAGCCAACTGGCTTGTGACTTGGCCGTGATCGGCGAACACGCTTTCCTGGGGCAGGTCGGTACCAACGTGGGGTCGGTGGCCTGCGGCGGCGCCACGCAGTGGCTGCCCATACACGTCGGCGACCGGCGGGCGCGCGGGATGCTGTTCCTCAACCAGCGCTACCCGGCCTTCACGGCGCTGGCGATGGGGCTCGTGAACGCGGTCGTGCCGACGGTCAAAGGCCCGGATGGGCGGTTTCGCACCACGTTCACTCAGGACCGGAGCCACCTGAACGACTGGAACACCGATCCGTGGGAAACCCCGTTTGCGACGCGGGCGACGGCGGCCGAGACGGCCCGCGCGCTGAAGGGCCAGGACGGTTACACGATCGACCTGTCGCTGCTGGACCAAGTCGTCGACGATCTGTGCCGGCAGCTTGTCAGCAAGTTCTTTGAGTGTACGCGCTACACGAAGGCGCAGGTGAATTTCTGGAAGGACCTCTCCTGGCACGCCACGGTCGGCCACGCCCGCGACTGGCTGGCCATTCACTACACCAGCCTGGAGCCACACGAGGGCATGACCGCCTTCGTCGAGAAGCGTCCGGCGGACTATCTCGGCGTGCGGCGGCGGGCCGCGGAGGGCGGCTCCAGCGAGTTTCTGTGGGGACCGTACGCCCAGGAGTGCCCGCAGTGCCACGCCAAGGGGATCCCGGCGCAGTTCGAATTCTGCGGAAAATGCGGGGCTGCACTGAGCAGCGCACCCACCACCTAAAACGGCAGGTCCGACATGACTCTGGTAGGCAAGAAAGCCATCGTGACCGGCGGAAGCCTGGGCATCGGGGCCGCGATCGCCCGCGAGTTGGCGCGACAGGGTGCGGATGTGGCAATCAACTACCGGCGGCATGACGCCGAAGCCAAGCAGGTCGTCGCCGAGATTCAGGCCGGCGGCCGGCGCGGATTGGCGGTCCAAGCGGACGTCGCCAGTTTCACCGACGCCGATCGCATGGTGACACAGGTGGTGGCGGAGTTTGGCGGATTGGACATCCTGGTGAACAACGCCGGCATCAACCGCGACGCCGTGATCTGGAAGATGACCGAGGAGCAGTGGGACGAGGTGCTCGACACCAATCTGAAGGGCTACTTCAACTACTGCCGGGCGGCGGTGCCGATCTTCCGCGAGCAGAAGTCCGGCAAGATCGTCAACGTGACTTCGATCAACGGCTTGCGGGGCAAATTCGGGCAGACGAATTACTCGGCGTCCAAGGCCGGCATCATCGGGCTCACCAAGGCCCTGGCCCGCGAGATGGGCAAGTCGAACGTGAACGTGAACGCGGTCGCGCCGGGGCTGATCGAGACCGACATGGTGCGTGACGCGCCGCAGCAAGTGCTCGACGCCGCGCTGGCCGAAATCGTGCTCGGGCGGCTCGGCAAGCCGGACGAAGTGGCCGCGGTGGTGGCGTTCTTGTGCAGTGATGCGGCTCGGCACATTACCGGCGAGGTGTTGCGCGTGGATGGCGGACAGTACATTTGAGTGTGGCACCGGCTAATAGCCTGCGTGGCACCGGCTAATAGTAGTGTGGCACCGGCTAATAGCCGGTGCGGCACAGGCTATTAGCCTGTGCTACACGAGACGGAGAACGCCGTGGAACTCAGCGATGTAGTTGCGATCAGCGCTGTGCGGACGCCCATGGGGCGGTTCGGCGGGACGCTGCGAAACGTGGCCTCCTATGATCTGGGTGCGGCGGCGATGCGGGCGGCGCTGACGCGCGCCGGGGTGGCCGGCGATGGCATCGACGCCG
>JAGVEP010000036.1 GCA_020058145.1 Phycisphaerae bacterium
CGGCGTCAATCTCCGCGGGCCGCAACCCGCTGCCCGACTCGCCCCAGGCCGGCATGCGCCGCCCGGGTCGGCCCCGCCGAATCGTCTCGGCGATGAACTCGTCCGTCGCGACGGCCAGGAAGTCGGGGTTGGCGATTGCGGGAAATGGCTGTGTGCCGGCGTAGCGCAACCCCGCGCCGCGCGGACCATGACACCCCGCGCAGAACGCCGCGTACAGGGTGGCCCCGTCGGCGGCAAATTCCCGCTCGCCGAGCCGCTCAGCGCGGACGCGGTCGCGGGGCAGGAAGGTCCCGGGGTAGTCACCTCGGCGCTGAGCCAGCATATACAGCGTGAGTTGATCGATCTGGGCCGCGCTAAGCCCCAGCGCCGGCATCTGTGAACCGGGAACGACCTTCGCCGGAGCGCGGAAGTGCTCCGCAAACCAGTTGGCCAGGGTGTGTTCGCCTGGAACGTGCGAGAAATCGAGGCGCCCGGGGTCCCTCTCGCCCACGTGGGTCAGGTCGGGTCCGTCGTCGCCGCCCACGCCGCCGAGCTTGTGACAACCCCGACACCCAAGCGCGTGGAAGAGGCCCTGCGCCTCAACGAGCAGCGGTGCGCCCATTCTCGTTGCGAGCAACTCGCTGATCGCATCCCGGTCCGGTGCGTCGATCGCTCCGAAAGAGATGCTCCAGCAGTCGTACTCGCTGGCGCTTCGTGTTCCGAGGCGGTCGTACTCGCTGGCGCTTCGTGTTCCGAGGCGGTCGTCGTCGGTCGCGCGGCTCTGCTGGAGGTGTTTCTCGTACCAGTCGTGGTCCCAACCGGTGAGACCGACGCGCGACAGATCGGGTCCCTCCATGCCGCCGGTCCCACTCGGCCGCAGCGTGCCGCCGCGCCCATCGAGCCGGTGGCAGGCGAGGCAATCGTAGCGTTCGACGAGGCTCAGACGACTTCGCAACTGGTCCTGCTCAGGGATGCCCAGGGGTGTGTGACAACTTCCGCAGCCAGCGTAAGCGTATTGGACCGGGATCATCGGCGCGGGCCAGAAGTGCACAGCGCCATGCGCATCGGCCTGCTCCGTCGCCAGTCCCTGCCCGGCATGGCAGACCGTGCAGCCGAAATCGGCGGGATCGTGAACCACCGCCTTGTGGGCGGAGACGGCCCGAGGACCGGTGACGCCCTGCTCTCCTGGGGCCATACCGACGTGACACGTCACGCAGCGATCGGTCGTTTTGAGGGCGGGCACGACGATCTGACGCAGGTGTACGTTCAACGGCCCGGATTCAGCCCGCGCGGTGCGCTGAATCAGCCTCCAATCGCGGAGGAGATTCTCCTGGACGGCCGCCGCCACGAGCAGGACGAGCGTTCCGACACTCGACCACAAGAGCAGGTGTTTGTTCTTGTTCATGGTTTCAGTGCTGGGGCCACAGGGCTGGAGACCAGTAGAACACCCAATTCGGTCCGCGGAAATAAGTGCCAATGATCGTCAAGACGACAAACCCGCACAGGAAGCAGGTGAACAGCCCGATCGCCCCGGCGCGCGCTGAACGATACTTGCGTACGAGCACGAGCGAAAACGCCGCATACAGTGCCGTGATGACGGTGCCCGGATTGACCAAAGTGATCACGAACTGGGGCAGGTCGGGAAACCACTCCCGCAACCAGCCGTAGCGTATCGCGAGCGCCTCGACGGCCAGCGGTGCCGCCAGGCCCAGGGCGACCGCCTGTGCCACCAGTCCGCGGCCGCCCGGGCCGCCAAACCACAGGCCCGTGCCGCGCTCTTCGCGATCGAGAAAGGGGATCAGGCCGAGACCGAGCAGCACAATCGCCGGAATGCCGATGCCGCCGAGGAAGGCCGAGAACGAGACGAGTTCCTGTAAGCCGAGAAAGTACCACGGCGCCTTGGCCGGGTTCTCCGGCACGGTCGGATTGGCGAGTTCTTTCAGCGGCGCGTCACTCACCAGCGCGAGCGCGAGGCAGAGCAGAACCGTGGCCATCAACACGCCAAACTCGGCGTAGAACAGGTGCGGCATGGAGGGCACCGTGTTCTCTGGTCCACGTCCGACGGCTTCCGTACGGCCGCGGACGATCGCCGCCAAGTGATACGTTCGAGTGGGCGCCTCGGTGAAAACGGGGTAGGTGTCGGCCGGCGGCGGCCCAAGCCGTTCGTCCACGTCGGCGGGGCGCGCCAGGCCGCCGTCCTTGCGGATTCGCCAGAAATGCACGGCTAGCAGCACCACCAACAGTAGCGGGAGGGCCATGACGTGCAGCACGTAGAACCGAATGAGCGCCTCGTCGCCGACCACGTCGGAGCCCAGCAGCAGTTGGTGCTGGAATCCGCCGGGGTCGAACGCTTCCGTGATACCCAGCGCATCCGTGACTTCGCGTGGCGACTGCGCGATATTGGCGCCGATCGTGATCGCCCAGTAAGCCAGCTGGTCCCACGGCAGCAGATACCCGGTGAACGACAGCCCCAGGGTGGAGGCCAGCAGGGCCAGCCCGATCAGCCAGTTGAACTCGCGGGGCTTGCGATATGCGGCCGTGAAAAACACCCGTGCCATGTGCAGCAACACCGCCACCACCATGATGTTGGCGGCCCAGCGATGGATGTTGCGGATGAAGCGGCCCGTCGGAACCACGAAGTGGATGTCCTTGATGGACTGGTACGCCACGTCGGGGTAGGGCTTGTAGTAGCACATCAGCAGCACGCCGGTCACGAGCGTCAGCAGGAAAGCAGCCGCGGCCGCGATACCCAGTCCCCAGGTTGTGCTCCAGCGCAGGCTCCACCGATGCGTCCGCACCGCGTGCAGGTGCAGGAAGACGTTGCCAAACACGAAGGTGGAACGCGTGCGGTCGGTCCTGGGAACCCCCGTGCGGACCATAGACTGCAAGATGCGGCGCGGAGCGCGCCCCAGGTTGGCAGCGAGGCTGCGCAGACCCGACGTAGGAGAAGGTGCGCTGCTCATGCTTTGGCCCTGGTGCCGACGGGCACGCTCGCGTCTTCGTCGACTACATAGCCCTTACTGCCGGAGGTCACCTGGCGCCAGGGCAGCGGCCGGGGCGCTGGTCCCTTGGCCACGCTGCCGTCCGGACGGAATCTCGATCCGTGGCAGGGGCACTCGAACCCGTCCGGCTGGCTCTTCACGATGCAACCAAGGTGTGTGCAGACCAGCGAGATGGCATATACACCCTCGGCATCCCGGAACACCGCTACCGAACGCCCAGCGGGCACATACGGCTGTCCGGGAGGCAGGGATTCCGGCAAGTTTACCCGAAACTTCTTGGACGGCGACGACAACACCGCGGCTTTCGGCAACCGAAACATGCCGAGCGTCGCGAAGGCCAGAGCCGACAACGCTGCCCCGACCGCGGCGAGCCCGAGAAAATCCCGGCGGGTTACCGGTTCCGGATCGAGACGCGAAGTCCCTGGCGTAGAGGCAGGGGTCATCGGTTCCTCCAGAGTGTTGAAAATGTGGTTCGCTCCATCGTGATGGCGTCCGTCGGACAACGCATAGCGCACGCCGCGCAGCGGATGCACCGGTCCTCGTCCTTGAGAATCGCCGAGTGCGATTCGAGTCGGGCGTCCGTGGCCAGTGTGCCCTCAATCGCGGCGTCGAGGGCGGGCGAGCAGCAAAGACTCCCAAGCGACACGAGCTTCAGGCACTGCGTCGGACAAACATCCACGCAGCCGCCACAGAGGACACAGCGCGTCCCGTCAAAGACCGGCGTCACGCCGCAATCGAGGCAACGCGACGCCTCCCGCACCGCTTCGGCCTCCGTGTAACTACACTCGACAGTGGCGTGTGGATGGGCCAGACGTTCCGCGGGCGACGTGGTCGCTATCGGGACACGCCGGATCGCTTCGTAACCCCGCTCGCGCTCATACCGCGGCAACGTGATATTTGCGGTCAGGGCGTCCATCGCGATCGTACGCCCCGTTACGTAGCGGTAGATGGAACGTGCCGCGGCCTTGCCGGAGGCGACGGCGTCGATGAGCAGCCGGGTGCCGTGGGCCAGGTCGCCGGCGACGAAGACGTCGTCGGCCGTCGTCGCCAGGGTGGCGGGGTCGACCTTGAGCCAGCCTGGTCGCGCTTGTTCGACATCGGCGCCGCCGTCGGCCAGGAAAGCGAGGTCGGTCATTTGACCAACGGCCAGCAGTACCGTGTCGCACGGAATGCGTCGACGGACGGCGTCGTCGAACTGCGGCGCAAAGCGACGGTTTTCATCGTAGACGTGCAGGCACCGACGCAGCACAACTCCTTGAACGGCGCCGTGCGGATCACGCTCGATCTCCACCGGCCCCCAGCCGTTCAAACGTTGAATACCTTCCTCGTCGCCCTCCACAATCTCAACCGTGTCGGCGGGCATCTCCTCCAGCGTCTCGAGCGACGCCAAGTACACGCGTCCGATGCCCGGCAGACGGGCCGCAGTACGCGCCGTGTCGAACGCAATCTGCCGCAAGACGGTGCGGGCGACGTCGAAGGCCACGTTTCCGCCGCCCAGCACGACGACTTCCCGGCCGAGGTTGAGCGACTCGCCCAGGGATACCGCCCGCAGCAGGTCCACTCCGCCATACACGCCGGGGCCACGCTCGCCCGGCAAACCGAGACTGCGCGACGACTTGGCGCCCACGGCGATGAGCACGGCGGCGTACTCTTCGCGCAGCCGAGCCAGCGAGCTATCGCGGCCCACGGCCACGCCGCAGCGGATCTCCACGCCGAGCGCCTGAATGACGGCGACTTCCCGCGCGATCAGCTCGCGCGGCAGCCGGTAGGCCGGAACACCCAGCGCGAGCATGCCCGCCGGGACCGCTTCCGCCTCGAATACAACCGGCTGGCAACCCAACAGGGCCAGATCGTGGGCGGCGGACAAGCCCGCGGGCCCGGCGCCGATTATGGCAATCCGCTCGCCGTTGGCTGGAACCACGTCACCCGAAACGCTGGCGCGGAGCAGCGCCGCCAGTTCGTCCGCGTCGGCCGCCACGGTGGGGACGTACGTGCGAACGGCCTCTAGCACCGCACCCGGCGCGCGCGACTCGGGACCATAGCGATCGCAGACGAAGCGCTTGAGCGCGCGGATTGAGATGGGGCGGTCGTTCGCAACGAAGCTGCCGTCCGCATCGACACGCGGAACTTTCCCCCGTCGACACGCCGCCTCGCACGGCGCGCCGCAAACGCGACCACAAATCGATGCAAACGGGTTGGGGCCACGCGCGATGAGATAGGCTTCCTCAAACCGGCCGGTCGCGAGCGCACGGACGTAGCCGCGTGCATCGGTGTGGACCGGGCAGGCCACCTGGCAAGAAATCAGGTTGCGGTGGTAGTCCGCCCCGGGAACTTCCACCTGCAATCTCACCGTAGCGGTCATGCCTCACCTGGCCGGGTGTCGCGAGCGCTCGCCGCTGGCCGCGGCCGTCACGGGGCGTCGTTCGCGCGCGGGTCTGCGGCGATGTCTGCCAGCCTGCGGACTGAGTAAGCATGGGACAGACAGCCGGTGAAGTCCAGAGCGTGTTGGCCGGCGGACGAGCTGCGCCACCGTCCAGCGTGCGAGGACGCCGACAATCGCCTGGTGCAGTTCGGCGCTGGCGACGTGGAACGCACAGGTGCCAGCGAGCGTCGTGGTCTTTTGACAAAAGTCGGCCAGAATCGTGCCCTGGCAGGCTTCGACGATCTCGAGCAGCGTGATGGTGTCCGCCGGGCGACCCAGTTCGATGCCGCCCAGCACACCGCGGTGGACACGCAGAACTCCGGCCCGCGCCAAGCGGCGTGCGACCTTGGCCGTGTAGGTCGGCGATTCGCCCAGCGCCGCGGCGATGCGTCGGACAGACAGAGGCTCGCCGTGGCGGTTCAGCCCAATATGGACGAGTGCGCGAATCGCCGTGACCGTCGTTTTCGTCAACACGTTGGCCGAATCCTGATAATGTGGATAGCTGTTGGCCAGATTAACGACCGCACCGCTGCCGGTCAACTGGTTTGTCGTCGCGTCGGCTTCGCAGCCAGGGCCATCGCATTCTCCGGAATTCGGCGGTTTGGTGGAGCGACGCCGCGAAGTCCCCCGCGCCGGTTTGTCAGGAACGCGGTCCGGCGGTGGCGACAATCCGTCCTTCTGGGCTTCGATTGGAGAATGCGATGGCCCTGGCCACCCTACACGCCGTGAATCCGCCGCCAGCGACGGGCCTGGTACCAGTTGAAGATCACCGGCAAGAGCAGGTCAATCACCTCGTCGGCCACGAGCAGGCCGCCGAGCACGGGGGCGGCCATCGGCCGCATCACTTCCGCGCCGACGCCGGTGGCCCAGAGCATGGGCATCAGGCCGACGATGGTGGTGGCTTCGGTCATGAGCTTGGGCCGCAGACGGTGGACCGCGCCGGTGATGATCGCGTCCCGCAACTCGTCGAGCGAGCCGATCTTCTCCAGTCCGCCGCGGGACTCGATCGCGTCGCGCAGGTAGATCAGCATGATGACGCCGGTCTCCGTGGCCATGCCGAAACAGGCGATATAGCCGACCCAGACCGCGACGCTGAAGTTGAAGCCGAAGAGGCTCTGGAAGATGATGCCGCCGGCGAGGGCACCCGGCACGGCGAGGATGATCAGCAGGGTGTCGCGGATGTCGTTGAAGGTCATGTAGAGGATCACGAAGATCAGCAAGAGCACAAGCGGGAAAACGACCTGGAGGGTCTTTTTCGCGCGAATCTGGTGCTCGAACTGGCCGCTCCATTCGAGGTAGAAGCCGGGCGGCAGCTTGACCTGCGACGCCACGGCCTGCTGGGCCTCCTCGACGAAACCGACGATGTCGCGGTCGCGGACGTTGAGCTGCACGTACGCCCGCAGCATGCCGTTTTCGCTCTTGATGACGCTGGGGCCTTCGACGACCTTGATCTGCGCCACTTCGGTGATCGGAATTTGAATGACCTCGCCCGCGGGCATGGCACCGGCACCGCCCGCGGCCCCACTCATACCGCCGCCTGGCCCGGCGGCGGCCGGCGCCATGCCACGCGTGCCGGTCACGAGTATCCGCCGCAGGGCTTGCTCGGTTTGCCAGAAATCACGGGCGTAGCGCACGCGGACGGGGAACCGCCGCCGGCCCTCGACGGTCATGGTGATCTGCTTGCCGCCCATGGCGACTTCGATGGCCTCCGCAATGTCTTCGACATTGACGCCGTAGCGGGCCGCTTGCTCGCGGTCGATGTCAATCTGGAGGTAGCTGCGGCCGACAATCTGGTCGGGGAAGACGTCGACGGCCCCGCGAATACTGCGCAGGACGCCGGCGATCTCGTTCGAAACGCTCTGAATTCCCGGCTCCTTAACGACGACGCGCCGGACGCCGTCTTCCACGACCTCCTCGGTCTTGTCCTCCTGCCGCGGCCCGAAAACCTTGACGCCGATCATGGTGCGAACGCCCGTGGCGAGCATGTCGACGCGGTTGATGATGGGTTGGGTCCAGATGTTGCCCCAGCCGGGCATCTGGAGCTCGCTATCCATCTCTTTGACGAGGTCGGTCTTGAGCTTGTGCCAAAGGAAGCTGCTCTTACGAAACTCCGGCTCGCGGGCGGCGCGGATCGTCCGTAGATCCGCGTCGGTCGGCTCTTTGACCAGCGCGCCGGGGCCACGTGCACGTGTCCGCAGCGCGTCGAGCAGTGCCCAGACCAGCGCGCCCGGGGCCTGATCTTCCAGTTCCCAGTTCAGCACTTTGATGCGCTGCCGCCATTCCGTGTCCAGCCGCTTTTCCCAGTTCTCAAACAACCGGCTCGCGAGCGAGTCCTTCTCGCCGCCCAGCGCCGTGACGACGGCATCCTTGACGTCCGTCAGCGTGGAGGCCGGCAGCAGGAACAGTTCCGGCTTTTTCTCGACGCTGCCGAGGCTGGCCAGCCGGTCCGTGACGGACGAGATCAAGGCGGTCATTTCCTCGCGGCGCGGGACCTCGACGAGGCGCAAACCGTGCTCTGTGACCAGCGGCTCGAGCCAGGCGGTGATTTCGGCCGCGGACGGCTCCCGGCGCAGTTCGTGTTTCCGGCGGAACATCGCCAGCAAATCGTCGACGGTGGCCTGCACGAGTTTCCGGGCCAGCTCGGGCTGGTATTCGAGCTGTCGCCGCCGCGCCAGGTCGCGCAACGTGCGGTCGCACGTCGTGGTAGCGTCCATGGTCGCGTCGTTCGACAGTCCGTCGGCGTCGTCCGCCCTTAAGTCGGCTTTCAGGAAGCCGGAGGCTTGCAGCTCACCGACCAGGCGGCGCGCCTCGCCGAGAGCGTCGTTGTACTGCACTTTCCGCTTGGGCCACCAGGCCTTCGGCCGCAGCGTGACCACGGTTTCCACCATGTCGATCCCGGAGGGGTCGGTCGGCGTATCGGCCCGGCCGACCTTGCCGACCACCTGATCGACCTCGGGGAAACCGCGCATCACGGCGTCGCGAATGCGGATGTCGTCGGCGGCCTGCGTGATCGACACGCGCGGCACGGTGACGGGCATGTCGAGGATGCTGCCCTCATCCAGCGGCGGCATGAACTCGCGACCCAGCTTGGGAAAGTGCCAGGCCCAGAGCGCGGTGGCCAACAGCAGCCCCAACGCCGCCGTTTTGCTGACAAAGCGGCGGAAAAAAACGGTGCCGAAGAAGAGCACGACGGCGAGAACGCCCAGGAACAGTCCGCGGCTGCCGATGAAACCCGCGCCCAGGAGGAACAGAAACCCCAGAAACCAGATGCCGGCCGCCGGTACGCGCATCAGCCACGTCAGCACCGGTTTGTAGATGTTGATGAAACTGCGGACGATCCGGTTCTCGTCCTCGCTGCGCAGCCGGCCCTTGATGAAGATGGAGATCAGCGCGGGGACGAACGTGATCGCCAGGATGGCGACGCCCACCATGGCGAAGCTCTTGGTGAACGCGAGCGGGTGGAACATCTTGCCTTCGATGCCGCCCAGGGCGAACACCGGAATAAAGGAAATCAGCATGATGATGACGGAGAAGAAGATCGGCTTGCCGACCAGGCGGCACGAACGCACGACGATTTCCCGCGTGTCCCCCCGGACCCGCTCCTTGCCGTAGTGCCGGGTCAGGCCGTGCATGGCGTTCTCGACCATCACGATGGACGAGTCCACCAGCACGCCGATGCTGATCGCGATGCCCGACAGCGACATGATGTTGCTGGGGATCTTCAGGTAGTACATGAGGATGAAGGCGATCAGCGCCGCCAATGGCAGGGTGGTGCAGATGACCACGGCGCTGCGCAGGTGCGTCAGGATGAGCAGCACCGCCAGGCTGGCGATGATGATCTCCTCTTTCAGCGTGCCGACCAGCGTGTCGATGGCCCCCTCGATCAGCCGCGTGCGGTCGTAGAACGGGACGATGCGCACGCCCGCCGGCAGCCCCGCCTGAAGCTGCTCGATCCGCTCCTTGACCGCCCGCGTTACGGTCAGCGGGTTCTCGCCGTAGCGCATCATCACCACCCCGCCGACGGCCTCGGTGCCGTTCTTCTCCAGCATACTGCGGCGGTACTCGGGGCCGAGTTGCACGACGGCCAGATTGCGGACGCAGACCGGCACCCCCTCGCGCTCGGCCACGACCACCTGCTCCAAGTCGCCGACGCCGCGCAGCCAGCCGACGCCGCGAACCAGGTACTCGGCGTTGTTCTCGAAGTAGACCTTGCCGCCCACGGAGACGTTGCTGCGGGCTACGGCGTTGAAGACGGCGCCCAGCGAGATGCCGTACGCGCGGAGCTTGTCGGGGTCGACGTCGACCTGGTACTCGCGGACGAAGCCGCCGACGCTGGCCACCTCGGCGACGCCGGAGACGTAGAGCTGGTAACGCACGTACCAGTCTTGCAGCGCACGGAGTTCGTCGAGACTGTAGCCGTCGCCCTCGACCGTGTACCAGAAGATCTGCCCGAGCGCGGTCGCGTCGGGGGCCAGATAAGGTACGATGCCCGGCGGCAGGAACGTACTCGCGATATTGAGCCGTTCGAGCACGCGCGTGCGGGCAAAGTAGAAATCGGTGTGCTCGTCGAAGATGATGTTGATCATTGAGAAGTTGAATTCGCTCGCTGAGCGAATCGCCTTCACGCCCGCCAGCCCCTGGAGATTCACCGACAGCGGATATGTAATCTGGTCGTCGATCTCCTGTGGCGAGCGACCCATCCAATCCGTGAACACAATGAGCTGATTCTCGGAAAGGTCGGGAATCGCGTCGATCGGCGTGTGCAGCACACAGTACACGCCCCACACCGCAACCACCGCGGTCAGCAGGATGACGATGAAGCGGTTGCGGACGCAGTATTCGATGATCTTTGGAATCATATTTGCACGGTGGGCACCGCCCACTTATGTAGCGGCCGACCCCCGTGTCGGCCGAAGGGGGTCACACGCTTCCGATATTTCGACCCGCGCTCATTGGCGGCCACAGGGAAGCGATGCAAAATTGGTGGGCAATGCCCACCCTACGGTTTCAATGTGAATGCGCGTCGCCGCCGGCCTGTGGCCCGCCGCTCGCGCCGAAATAGGCCGCACCGGCGGCGGGGTTAAGCCGGTTTTCGGCATCGACCAGGAACGCGCCGGCGGTCGCCACGCGGTCGCCGGGGTTGAGCCCCGCCAGGACCGGGTAGTATTCGCCCGCCCGCGCGCCGAGCTGCACCGCCAACATGTCGAACGTCCCGGGCGCCGTTTCCCGGTACACCACCGTCCGCGCCCCGGTGTTGATCACGGCCGCGGCGGGCACCGCCAGCGACTTCTCGGCTTTGACGAACTTGAACGGAAACTTGTCCACGGGGCACATCTCCGGCTTGTCGAACAGCCGCTCCGGCGAAATCGGGCAGTAGTAGCCGGTCACATACGGACCGTAATCCTGAATCGCCTTGGCCGTGACCGTCCCGGTCAGCGTTCCGCAACGCGGCATGGAGCTGCCCATGTATGGATTCGCGATCGTCTGGCCGGTCTGCAGCCAGTCCGCCTCGACCATCGGACAGTGCGCGACATATAACGTCAGCTCCGCGGGCGGCTGGGAGCGCACGAGTGCGATGACCCGCTCGCTCAGCGACTTCAGTCCGCCGCGCTGCGCGGCGAGGTCCTTCTCCGCCAGCGCCGCCGCCTCTTTGGCGATGAGTGCCGCGGGCGTCGCCAGCGAGGTCGGGGCCTGTTCTGCAAGCACCTTCGCCGACGTGACCAGTTTCTTCAACGCGGCGGAAGCCGTCTCGTCGTCAACCATGGCGGTTGTCATGTCGAGGTAGGCCCGCGTCAGAGCGTTCGTATCAAACGACGCTGCGCCGGGGGCAGACGACGACGCCACGGTGTTCGGGTCCGTCTCCGTGATCCGGCCGACCGGCACGCGCATGATCGCGTGGGCGTACATGCCCGGCCGGAGCTTGTAGTCGGGGCTGGCCACCTCGACGCGCGCCGCCAGCGTGCGTGTGGTCAGATCGACGGAGAAAGCGATGAACGCGATGCGCCCGGCGAACAGCTCCTCGGGGTAAGCGGTGCTGCGGACCTCGACGGCCGTGCCCACCTCCACGCCCGCGATCTGGTCCTCGAAGATTTTGGCTTGCAGCCAGACCACGCTCAAATCGGCGATCGTGTAGAGCGGGGCGCCCTCCGTCACGTAATTGCCTTCCAACACGCTCTTTTCCGTCACGATGCCCGAGATGGGTGAGCCGATCGTGAGGTGTGTTTCGGTCGTGCCGCGCGCGATGATCTGGTCCACCTGCTCGGCCGTAATGCCCCACAGAGTGAGTTTCTTGCGCGCCGCCTCCACGAGCGTGTCCGTTGTCGGTCGATCCGCGCCCGGCCGGGCGGGTCGCTCAGCCCGGCGCACGGCACTCAGCAGCTCTTCTTGTGCGACGAGCAGGTCGGGGCTGTAGATCGACACAAGTGGGTCGCCTTTTTCGACCCGCTGCCCCACGTAGTTCACCATCAGCTTGTCGATCCGGCCGCTGATCCGTGCGGAGATGAACGCCCGGCGGGTCTCGTCGTAATCCACGACCCCCACCGTCCGAATCTCGCGCGCTAACAGGCGGTAGTCCACCGGCGAGGTCCCAATCCGTCCCATCTGAACTTTTTGCGGCGTGAGCTGAACCTGCGCGAGGGTGCCCTCCGCGAGTTCCACATGTCCGCTCTTCGGCCGTTTGCTCAGCGGCATCCCGCAAATCGGGCAACTGCTCTCTGTGGCGCGGATGATGTTCGGGTGCATCGGGCAATAGAATTCGATTTCCTCGGCAGCGACGAGATCGGGGGCGGTCGCCGGCCTCCGCCAGCGGTCGTAATAGTTGGTGATGTTTTCCCAGTAGCCGACGACGAATCCCACCAGGACCATCAGGAAAATGAACCGCAGCCGAACGTTGAGCACCTCGAAAAACCACCAAAGCCGCCGGCCGGCTGAGGGCCGGTGGGCAGCGGGGGGCTCGGTATTCGCGGTAGACATGTCAGTTTCCAATGGCTCGGGACGCACCTACAGCCCGTGGTCCGAGAGCGTACCCGGTCCCGCAGCCTGCCGCCACACTCTCTGAAACCGGCGGGGTGCGCCGCTATTCCAGGCGCCAGAGCGGATAAAGCCATCGACGGGGCATGATCGGGCGGTGGCCGGTCCGGCACGTTGCGGGCGCGGCGTGACTACGACGCTGCCTGGTTGAGTCGGGCACAGCCCAAGGACCGCGCCATCCCGCCGTTGACGGCCGAGTGCGACGGACTAAAATGGCGCCCTCCGGCGAATACCCCGGCTGACGACCCCACCCGGCGGCGTCGCGCACGGTGGCCGGCACGACGGGCGTGTGTCCGAGTGGCCAAAGGAGACGGGCTGTAAACCCGTTGGCTTATGCCTACGTTGGTTCGAATCCAACCGCGCCCACTAGAGTCGATTCACCTTTCCTGTAGCGGCCGGCGCCCCTGCCGGCCGTTGAAGGTCAATTGGCATCCTACGGCCGACACGGGGGTCGGCCGCTACACGCGAAGTGAAACCACACGCGAAGTGAAACCGCTCTAGCTCGCAATTGCGGCATGATCTTCGGCCACGCCACGCCGCGTTTGAACAGGCTCGCCATCCTGACTACTCCAGGGTCGTTCAGGATGCGATTGTTACGCCGCGGCGGACCGCTTCCCGGCGGAGCTTATCGATTTTCTCGAGCGCGTCCGCGCTGGGACGAAGTGTCCCGCGCTCCCACCGCGATACCGTCAGCTTGTGAACGCCGATTCGCGCGCCGAGTTCCTTTTGCGTCAGGCCCAGCGCTTCCCGTAGCGTCGTGACGTAGCCGGGGCTCGGCGGGCGCGACACCGCGGACATCGCCAGCGCCTGCACTTGGTCCAGGAACTTCACCGCCGGGGGTAAGAAGGCCGGCTCGCCGCTCCGGTCGGTCGTCACCCAGCGCCCCGGCACCTCGACATAGAGCATCCGCCCGTCCGGGAGCTTCAGCGTGCAGGGGAAATCCGGCCGCGACAGGGCGGGACTGGCCGGCGTGCCTCGCCGCCATTTTCGTTTCGTCGTTCGCGTCGTCGCGGTCGTCATACAGCACCGTCAGTAAATAGTGATAAACACCGTGTACTCGCCGCGTTCGTCCACGTCGAGCACGCAGACAATCGCCTCAACGGCTAACAATCCGGGCCTGGATCAAATTCGTCGGGAAGATCAGGGTTGCCGTACAATTCGATGAACTTAGTGCGGCGTGCTCGTTGTTCAGCGGTAAGCTGATCGTTGCCCTTCTCAAGTACTCGGAAGAGCTCGTCCACTTCCCCGAGTCGGTTGAAAAAGACGCCGAACCGCACCTCGGAATTATTTCGGACCAGCGAGAGTCGGTTGACGAACTCTTCAATTGCCAAGATCGCGTCGCCGAGCATTTTCCTGGTCACGTTCGGCAGGCCTACAACCTCAAGGGCCACGGCACGGTTGTTGTGGGCAATCCGATTGTGGCGTTGCATTACAATGGCCATGCATTGTCGTCGGATGCCTGAGAGTTGCTTCTCCAAGTTCGTCTTTCGCGAATCTCGCGGGTCCAGCGGCAACTCCTCGATAGCTCGCGCAAGTGAAAGCGTTTCCTTTCCGCCCATTTTCGGCGGATCTAGCAGCTTCGCGATCTCGAGCACAACGGCATCCGACAAAGCGTCTTGGAAACATTCAAACACCCGGCCCGTCCGACGATCGAGGGTGTCGATACGTTTTTCGCCGCGACCGAAAAGCTCGTTGTATATCCTCCAGTCGTCGTCCATCTGAGCCACGAGGTCGGTCAGGCGAGAGAAGAACTCGCGTCCGGTAGTGTTCGGCTGGCTCACGCCAATATGATAATCCCATTCCTGACGAAAGCAACACAGTATATTCTACTGTGTACAAAACGCGATTAGCCGTCTCCACTCAGGGTCGCGACAAAGGGATTGATGTCGCCGAAGTCCACTACACCGTCACCGTTGGTGTCCGCACGGTCGCAGTAGCAATTGGGATAGACCGTGGCGTAGCCGACCGGGTCGCTGAGTGCGAGAACGAACGGGTTGATGTCGCTGAAATTGACCGTGCCATCGCAATTCACGTCGCCGCGACCGAATAGGCAACCCCAACGCGCGATGCGATTCAGCCATTGGTAGCCAGACTGGGTGAAGCCGCCGCCAGGGATCAGCTCGCCGTTGTAGACTGTCAGCGCCACGACTCCGCCGTTTAACGTAGCACCGAATCCCTGCCATTGCGAACCATCCCAACGGGCGATGCAAGGCGCATACTGGCCGCCGGCATGAAAGAACCCGCCCCCGACGATCAGTTCGCCATTGTGAACGGTCAGGGCGCCCACGCTACCGTCGTCAATTCCCGTCCCGAGCGCATGCCAACTCGTACCGTTCCAACTGGCGATATTGTTGCAGGGAACCCCGCCACCGGTGTTGAACGCACCGGCCGCGATCAGTTCGTCGTGGTAAACCGTCAGGGCGCTCACGAATACCTGAATACCACCTTCTATCCCCATCCCGAGCGGGTGCCAACTCGTGCCGTCCCAGCGGGCGATGCGGTTCGCCGGTTCACCACCAGCTTGAAGAAACACGCCCCCCGCGATCAACTCGCCGTTGTAGACCGTGAGGGCGGAGACATTAGGGTTCACGCCGCTGCCGAGCGGTCGCCACTGCGCGCCATCCCAGCGAGCAACACAACTGACAGACTCGCTCCCCGACTGGCTGAAGCAGCCGCCGGCGATCAGCTCGCCGTTGTAGACCGTCAGTGCCCACACCCAGTCGTTAAAACCGCTGCCGAGCGGCTGCCACGATGCACCGTCCCAGCGGGCGATGTTGTCGGCTGGCTGGCCACCGGCTTCGCTGAATCGTCCGCCGACTATCAAGTCCCCGTTGTAGCAAGTCAGGGCCGCCACCCACGAATCCGAGGCGGGGGTCACCCCATCGCCCAGAGCAGACCAGCTCGAACCGTTCCAGCGGGCGATGTTGTTGGCCGGCTGAATGCCAGCTTGAAGAAACGGGCCCCCGGCGATCAACTCGCCGTCGTAGACCGTCACGGTGTACACGCGCGGGTCGGAGCCATTCATCCCGTTTCCAAGCGGCGACCACTCCGGCGGGCAGTCCGCCGCGGTCGGCACGGCGACGACCAGCGCCAAGGACCCGTACAACGATGCAACCACGCATTTAGCAACCATTCCGTGAACTCGCATTTGTGATTTCCTTCCCGGCCTCAGGCGATCCGGACCGAAATGCTGCTGAACTCCGCTGACATTGGCGAAGAGGGCCGGTCGGAGCACCATGCAGCGGAGTGCGGCCCCAAGCAACGCTGATTGTACCGCGCCGCCGGTCCGCATTACAAGCACGAAACGAGAATTGGCTGGTTCACGCGTCCGTGACACTTCCGGCGGGGTAGTCCATTCGAGCCGCGAGCGCCAGCGAGCGGGAAACAAGCCCCGAGCGCGAGCGAGCGGGCCGCGCAGCGCGTGGACCGCCCACGAAGGGAACGCACGCGCTGCGCGAAACCGGTCGCTCGCGCTCCCGGCTCGTTTTGGACCGGTCGCTCGCGCTCGCGGCTCGTTTTGGACCGGTCGCTCGCGCTCGCGGCTCGTTTTGGACCGGTCGCTCGCGCTCCCGGCTCGGACAGGCCGCCTATAGTGTCACAGGCCCCGCGGCAACGAGTCTGGGCTCACAGCCCATATTCCGCCCAACGCCGGTTCACCAGTGCCTCGACCTCCGCGGGCAGCGTCAACTCCTGCGGCCATTCGCGGACCTGGCCTTCGCCGGGCACCTTGCGGGTGGCGTCAATCCCCATTTTGCTGCCTGTGCCGCAGAAAGGCGTGGCGTGGTCCAGAATGTCGAGCGGGCCGTGGACGAACTCGATGTCGCGCTGGGGATCGATGTTCGCGCACAGATGAAACAGCACGTCATCCTGGTTGTGTACGTCCACGTGCTCGTCAACGACGACGATGATCTTCGTCAGCGCCATCTGTCCCGCACCCCAAATGGCGTGCATGACCCGCCGGGCCTGGTAGGGGTATTCCTTGCGAATTTTCACGAAGGCGCAGTTGTGAAAACACCCGAACAGCGGCAAAGCGTAGTCGATGATGTCCGGCACGAGCATCTGCAGCAGCGGCAGGAAGATGCGTTCGGTGGCCTTGCCAAGCCAGTAGTCCTCCATCGGCGGTTTGCCGACGACGGTGGTGGGGTAGAGCGGTGCCTGGCGGTGCGTGATGGCCGTGACGTGGAAGCGGGGGTAATAGTCGGCCAGCGAGTAGAAGCCGGTGTGATCGCCAAACGGGCCTTCGAGGATTAGCTCCTCACGCGGATCGATGTAGCCTTCGATCACGAACTCCGCGGTCGCCGGCACCTCGAGATCCGGCTGCGTGACGCAGGGGACCAGTTCCAGCGCGCGGCCCTGGAGGAACCCGGCGAAGAGGCATTCGTCGATGCCGGGCGGCAGGGGACAGGTGGCGACGTAGGGGAGGAGCGCCGGTCCGCCGAGCGCGACGGCCAGCGGCATTTTTTCGCCGCGGGTCTGGTACGCGCGGAAGTGCCGCGCACCGTCGTGGTGCACGTGCCAGTGCATCGCGGCCAGCTTGGGCTCGAAAAGCTGGACCCGGTACATCCCGACGTTGCGCTCGCCGGTCTCGGGGTGTTTCGTGAAGACGGCGCCGAGCGTGATGTAGCGTCCGCCGTCCTCCGGCCAGCATTTCAGCGCAGGCAGCGTGAAGAGGTCGGCGTCAGCGGTGTGGACGACCTCCTGGCAGATGCCACGGCGCACGATCTTCGGCGGCAGGCTGCTGAGCTGCGCGAGTTCGGGCAATTTTTTCAGCTTTTCCATAAGCGTAGTGGGCATTTCCGGCTTGATGAGGTTTTTTACGCGGGCGGCGACCTCAGCGAAGTCGTTGCATTCGAGTGCCAGGCACATGCGCTGCTGCGTCCCGAAGGTGTTGATGAGCAGCGGGAACCTGGACCCCTTGACACGCTCGAAGAGCAGCGCCGGCCCGCCGGCCTTGACCACGCGGTCGGCAATGGCGGTGATTTCGAGGATCGGATCGACTTCCGCTTGGATGCGCTTGAGCCAGCCGCGCTGTTCGAGTTGGGCGACGAACGTCTGCAAATCGGCTGCGGGCACGCGGGTCTCCTTGGTCAGCAAAGCTGTCAGCGCTGCGCTTTCCGCTGGTCGCGGGGCGGCGGTCCTTTGGAGCCACGCCGGCGCCACTCGCAAGGCGTGTTCTTGCCCACCAGCTCCCGCAGTTGGCGGCACCACACCGCGGCCATGGTGCGGCAGATACCCGCTGTTTCCGCCGGCGGGAAGGCCGCGTGGGGGCAAGCGAAATCGCAGTATTCCGGGGGTGGACGAGGCACGGGGCGCTCCAACGGTCGATTGGGGCGGATTATAGGCCGCCCTGGGCCAAATATCGCCGGCGCGTCAGACCTGGACACTCATGGTCTATTTTTACGCAGAGTGTTCGGTGCAGAATTCGAACGAAGAACCCCCACAAAGGAGACACGAGATGTTTGTTAAGCAAGACACTTCGACGCGTGCCACGCGGCGGCGGATGGCGCTGTCCGCCGGATTCCTCTGGTTGTACACGCTGCTGCCCGCGCTGGCGGTGGACATCGTGCCAGTTTACGACGCTAACGTCACCCCCGCACAGAAGGCCGTGATCGACGCCAAGATCGCCTTGTGGGAGGGGCGTCTGCCGCACCAGAACCCCGAACACGTCGTCACGATCGACTTCTCGAATGCCGATCTCGGAACCGACTATTTCGTGTTCGGTCCGGATGCGGAAGTGGTCTGGGGACAGCCGAACCTGGTTACCGGCGCCGAGGGCGCCACGTTGGCCAGTACGGACAACTTCACCAACGACGCCGACGGCCGTCCGACCGGAGCGCGCATCCGGATCAACAGTAACGCAGCCATCCCCTGGTACAACGGCACCGACCCCAACGTGCCGGCGGACAAGTACGATCTGTGGACGGTGATCAATCACGAACTCATGCACGCGCTCGGGTTTACGATGAACAACCCGCGTTTCGCGCGGAATGTGACGCTGGTCGGCGACCCGAATGACCCCAATACGCCGCCCGATCCGAACACCGCCCCGCGCAAGTACGAAGGCGGCAGCGAAGGGGGGACTCCGACGGCTCCGATCACGCCAAAGAGCACGGGTACGCACACGGACCCCAACTCGGATCCGAACAGCGTGATGAATCCCACCGTCCCCAAGGGAGCACGCAAAACTCCGAGCCAGAACGACATCGACGTATTGCTCGACGACGTGTGGAAGTACCCGCAAATCGCAGGGACCCTCAGCAATTTTGATGTCTGGAACCGCACCGGGCAGATTGCGAACGACTTCATGGTCACGCTCGGCGGAATTCTCCCCTCGAGCATCGTGGATATCTGGCGGTGGAGCGAATTCGGCCCTGGTCAACCGATCCCGCAGGGCGATAACACCGTCATCAAATGGGGGCCCGGCAGCGGACAGGTCAACCCCGGCGACAAGGCGCACTTTGGCTTCAAGATCCTCGGCGACCTCACGCCGCTGTCCTACCTGTTCCAGTGGACGCAGAACAACGTGGTGATCGGCACGGTGCCGGTCAATGGCACCACCTGGCGCGGCTTGACCGGCGGGCACGATCTGGACGAGACGGCCACCACGCTCTCCGGCGTGCGGCATCGCACGACCAACACCACTCCTGCGACGCTGTGGGTTTACCGGCGCGTGAACTACAGTCCGGCCCCCATCGAACTCATCGACTTGATGGTCTTCAGCCCGCTGGCAGTCGGCGCGGTGCCGATCGACCCCATGCCCTTCCCGTTGACATCCGGCGGGTCCGTATACGTCGATCTGCCCGCCCTGGCTGGGATGTGGGGCGTCATGGTGGTCACCGACTACTGGGAGGACCTCGGCGGACTTCCGGGGTTGCCGCTGGGAACCTGGCTGGATGCGGCCCAGTTTCCGCTGCCAATGCCGGTCATCCTCGGCGATCTCAATTGCGACGGCATCGTTGATTTCGACGACATCAACCCATTTGTGCTGGCGATCTCCGACCCGGTCGCTTACGCCGCCGCGTATCCTGACTGCGACATCCTGGCTGGCGACTGCAACGGCGATGGTTACGTCGACTTCGACGACATCAACCCGTTCGTGGTGCTGCTGAGCGGCGGCTAAGTTCTGTCAGAAACCGCTCGGACGGTGTCTAGGATAGGTCGAGCAGACGACTGAACCTTACCTCTTCACTCCTCTCTCTCGGACGCGGCCCCGGGTGCAAAGCACCCGGGGCCGGGTTTGTTTCAGGGCGGATTCTACGGACGGACACCAAGCGGCGGGCACACCCAAGAATGTTATTCCTCCGGGATGCACTGAAGGTATAATAACATTGACAGCGACGGGCCGAAGCCGACCGGACGGCGGCCGGCTTACCGCTGCTGGTTGGTCAACTGTGGGAGGTCCTGTCATGAGCCCTTCGTTTCAGCGAGCGTTGGCGTCGTTCGTGCTCGGAGTGTGCCTTGCTGGCACGGCGACGGCGCACGAGATCGCCGACCTGTTCGTGGGTCGGCAATGGCCCGCCGGGTCCCGCCCGGCGGATGTAGTGAGCGCCGACTTCAACGGCGATGGCTACGACGACCTGGCTGCCGCGGCCACGAACGATGACCAGGTCGTCGTATTGCTGAATGCCCGGGACGGAACGCTCGAACCGCCGGATGCTTACGACACCGACTGGATGCTCGAGCAACTCGCGGCCGCCGATCTCGACGGCGACGGCGATGTGGACCTGGTCACGGCTAACGCCTTCGGCGATTCGATCACCGTGCTCCGAAATCTCGGCAACGGGAATTTTGCGCCCGGTGTTCATTACCAGGCGGGCGGCACGAAGCCGAGTTGCCTGGCGGTCGGCGACCTGGACGGCGACGGGGACCAGGACGTTGTCACCGGGAGCTACTGGGAGGACGAAATCGCCGTTTTCTTCAATAACGGCAATGGGACCTTTGGCTTGCCGGCGTACTGCTGCATCTTCAACTGGATTGAGGATGTTGCCCTCGGTGACGTGGACGGCGACGGCGATCTCGATCTCGCCGTCCCCGATCCCTGGAATGACGCGGTGCTCGTTATGGCCAATGACGGATCCGGTACATTCGGCACACCAGAGAGCTGGACCGTGCATTGGTTCCCGGTCGCGCTCGATCTTGCGGATCTCGACGCTGACGGCGATTACGACCTCGTCGCGGGCGGTGACGACGGAATTTCCGTTTTGCTCAATGACGGCACCGGCCACTTTGGCGCGCCCATATTGTGTGCGACGGAGATGAGCGTCCGCGAGGACATTGCGGCGGCCGACCTGGACGCCGACGGTGATTTGGATCTGGTGGCCGGCAACCGGGTCGGAAACGTCGAGGTCTTCTTGAACGCCGGAAATGCGTCGTTCGGCCCTGGCGTCGAGTACGTGGGCGCCTACGTGGGCGAGGGACTCGCGCCGCTGGATCTGAATGCCGACGGCGTGCTTGATCTGGCCATCGGTCCCTGGGTCGGCACGAGCGTAGTGGTGCTAATCAACCGCGGTGACGGCACGTTCCCGGAGGCTCCCCGTTATTCGGCCAGTGACAGGCCGTATGACATCGTCACCGCGGATTTCGACGCGGACGGCGATCTGGACCTGGCGACGACGAACTACGATGACGATACGGCTTCGGTCCTGCTCAATGATGGTCATGCCACCTTCACCGGACTGACAGTCTACGCGGTTGGCCATGAGCCGCGCGGGCTCGCGGTCGCCGACCTGAACGGCGACGCAGCACCCGATCTGGCGGTCACAATGTGGACCGGCTTGTCGATCCTGCTGAACCACGGCAACGGGACGTTTGCGCCGGCCAGCGCGGTTTCCCTGGTTTCCGGCGCGGCCGACGTGGCTGCCGCGGACCTGGACGCGGATGGTGACGTAGACCTGGCAGTGACCTCGGACCTGCTGGATTCCGTCGTCGTGCTCCTGAACTCGGGCAATGGCACCTTCCAGCTTGGTGGCACCTACGCGACTGGCGACGGCGCCACCGCTCTCGCCGTCGCCGACGTCGATCTCGATGGCGACATCGACCTGGCCGTGGTGAACTCCGGGACGACGACGGTGTCAATCTTGCTCAATAACGGGGACGCTACGTTTGCATGGCACGCCAACTACACGAGCGGCTCTTCACCCGCCGCACTCACGCTCGCGTGCTTGGACGCCGGTGATTACCCCGATCTCGTCGTGACCGACGATAGCGGCTACAGAGTCTACGTGCTGAAAGGACTCGGAGGCGGCAACTTCGGGCCCGCCACGGCCTACCCGACCGGTTGGCAGCCGTTGGCCATCGCCGCGGCCGACCTCGACCAGGACGGGGATCTCGATCTGGCTGTGGCCGGCAGCTACAGCGGGACGCTCTCCGTTCACCCGAATCAGGGTAACGGCACATTCGGTCCGCGTGTGGATTTCACTACATTCGAGGCCGCCAGCCTGGTAGTCGACGATCTGGATGGCGATGGCGACCCGGATGTGGCGGTGGCAAGCCCATCCCCAACGAGCGATGTCGTCATCCTGCTCAACCGCTCGATCACGTTGGGCGACATGAACTGCGACGGCGGCATAAACTCGGATGATATCGACCCCTTCGTTCTCGCGCTGAGCGACTCGCAGGAATACCAGGCGCAGTATCCTGACTGCCGCTGGCTGAACGCCGACTGCAATCACGATGGAGCCGTCGACTTCGACGACATCAATCCGTTCGTGGTGCTGTTGAGCGGCGGCTAGACTCTGTCAGAAACCGCTCGCGCGGTGTCTATGATAGGTTGAGCAGGCGACTGAACCTTACCTCTTCACTCCTCTCTCTCAGACGCGGCCCCGGGTGCAAAACACCCGGGGCCGGGTTTGTTTCAGGGCGGGCTCGGCCGACGGACATCAAACGGCGGGTGAAATCCGCCGGGTGTAGTCCAAAACTGTGGCGGAAAGCTCGCCGTCCGAGCCTCAGGCGCGAGCCTGGGGTCCGCGCAGCGCGCTCCGCGGAAAACCCCACGCTGGC
>JAGVEP010000487.1 GCA_020058145.1 Phycisphaerae bacterium
GGTCGCCCGACGAACGTATCGGTGACGCGCTGTTCGTTTACCGCCTCACCGCGGAGGATATCGCGCGTCTGACGCAGCCGTTGTGACCGCGGCGCGCACCCGGTGGCGCGCGCCGCTCGCCGCACGCCAGGCTGTGCCCTAAACTCATGGCGTATGCACAACGCGCCTGTCTACGCAGCCCCTGCGCTCGTCGTCGCCCGCGGCCTGACCAGGAAATTCGGCGACCTCACCGCCGTTGACGCGGTCGATTTCGACATCCGGCCCAACGAATGCGTCGGCTTCCTCGGCCCCAACGGAGCCGGCAAGACCACGCTCATGCGGCTGATCTACAGCGCCATCCACAAGACCGCCGGCGAACTGTCCGTCTTCGGCCTGACGCCGATGCAGCAGCGCAAGCGGATCAATGCCCGCATCGGCGTCGTGTTCCAGGAGAATAACCTCGACGAAGAGCTCAGCGCAGCCGAGAGCCTGGAAGTACATGCCCTGTACTGCGGCCTCGACCACCGCACCGCACGCGGGCGCATCGCGGAATTGCTCGACTGGCTCGCGCTGACGCCCAAGGCCAGGAGCAGTTTCCGCGAGCTATCCGGCGGTATGGTTCGCCGCCTGATGATTGCCCGGGCGCTGCTCAACAGCCCCGAGCTGCTGATCCTCGACGAGCCGACCACCGGGCTCGACCCGCAGGTTCGGCACACGATCTGGGCGTCGCTTCGCGAGCTGAAACGGCAGGGCATGACGATTCTGCTCACGACGCACTATATGGAAGAGGCCCAGCAGCTCAGCGACCGCGTGATGATCATGGACCGCGGGCGGATCGTGGTCAGCGGCCCGCCCAACCAGTTGATTGAGCAACATCTCGAACGCTACGTGTTGCAAGCTTCCGGACTCGCGGAGGCACCGGCGGTGGCTGGCGACATCCGCCACGAGCGGGCCGGCGACGCCGACTATTTCTACTCGAACGCCGAGCAGCCGTTGCAAGCCCTGTACGAGACTCTGCCGACGCCCTACGCACTGCTGCGGCACGCGAATCTCGAAGATGTGTTCCTGAAATTCACCGGGCGAGGATTGCACGAATGAGTACGAACTCTTCGCTGGACGCGGCGGCGCTCGTCCGCCCGCTCCGGCTGCGGACCAACCTGCTCTGGAGTCTCTACGGCGTCTGGTATCGGCACGTGCGGGTGTACTGCAAGACGCTGCTGGCGAATGCGACGCCGCCGGTGCTGGAACCGCTGTTTTTCTTCGTTGCGATTGCGTACGGCCTGGGCGGTTTCGTGCCCACCTCGGGTTTTGACGGCCTGCCGTACCGGAGCTACGTCGCGGCGGGCATGGTCGTCAGCTCGGCCATGTTCACCGGCGTTTTCGAGACGATGTACGGGACGTTCGTGCGACTCGTGTATCAGAAAACGTACGCTGCGATGCTGGGGACGCACCTGCGGATTCACGAGATGTTCGTCGGCGAGCTGCTGTTCGCGGCGAGCAAGGGCGCGGTGTTTGCCACAGTGGTTTTGCTCGTCACGATGTTGCTCGGCGCGCAGCCGACGGCCTGGTGCGTGCTGGTTCCGCTCGTGGGCTTCGCGACGGCGTACCTGTTCGCCTGCCTCGGGCTGATCATCACGAGCTACGTGAAGATGATCAACAACTTCTCGTTCTTCGCGACGGGCGTGATTACGCCGCTGTTCTATTTCTCCGGCACGTTCTTCCCCATCCGCGGCCGGTCGGCGCTCTTGGACGTGATTTCGGTACTGGTGCCGTTGACGGCCCCGATCGAGCTCTCGCGGGCGTTGTTCAAGGCGCAGTTCACCTGGGAAACGCTCATGCACCTGGGCATCCTGTTCGCGTATGGAATCGTACTTCACATCTTCGCGCTGCGGCGAATGACGGCCCGCGTATTGCGCTAACCGAGTGAGCCACCATGAGAATCTTCGTACCCGGCCGCATCTGTCTTTTTGGCGAGCATTCCGACTGGGCCGGCGCGTACCGGCGAACCAACGCCGAACTCGACATGGGCTGTACAGTCCTGTGCGGCACAAACCAGGGCGTTTTCGCCGACGTGAAGCCGCACCCGTCGAAACTCAGCTTGCGGGCCACGCTCCCGGACGGCAGCCGCGTCGGGCCGTGCGAGTTGCCGATGGAGCGTGCGGCCCTGCTCGACGAGGCTCAGTCCGGGCGTTTTTTCTCCTACGCCGCCGGCGTGGCGTACCAGATTCTGACGCACTATCGCGTCGGCGGGCTCGAAATCGACAACGACCGCACCACGCTGCCGGTCAAGAAGGGCCTCTCGTCGTCGGCCGCAATCTGCGTACTCGTCGCCCGCGCGTTCAACCGCGTCTACAACCTCAAGCTCACCACGCGTGGCGAGATGGAATACGCCTATCAGGGCGAAATTACGACGCCGTCGCGTTGCGGCCGTATGGACCAGGGCTGCGCGTACGGCAGCCGGCCGGTCGTGATGACGTTCGACGGCGACCGCATCGACGTGACGGAGCTAAAGGTCCCGCGCAGCCTCTATTTCGTCATCGTCGACTTGCACGCGGCCAAGGACACGAAACGCATTCTCGCGGACCTCAATCGGAGCTTCCCCTTCGCCCAAAGCGACCTCGACCGCCAAGTCCAGGAATACCTCGGCCCGCTCAATAACCGCATCACCCGCGCGGCGATCGAAGCGTTCAATGCGGGTGCTGCGGAGCGCATCGGCGCCCTGATGAAGCAGGCGCAAGCCGAGTTTGACCGGCACCTGCAGCCAGCCTGCCCGTCGCAGCTCGCGGCACCGGTGCTGCACAAGGTGCTCAGCTACGGGCCGATCCAGCCGTACATCTGGGGCGGCAAGGGCGTCGGCTCGCAGGGCGACGGGACGGCGCAGTTCATCGCCAAGGACGCGGCGGCCCAACAAAAGGTGATTGAACTGCTCGAGCGCGACCTGAAGCTGACTTGTCTCAAGCTCGTGCTCGAAGCCGGTCGGCGGGTTCGCAAGGCGGTGATTCCGGCCGCGGGCTTCGGCACGCGGCTGTTCCCCGCCAGCAAGGCGATGAAGAAGGAGATGTTCCCGATCATCGACCGCCACGGGCGGGCCAAGCCGGTGATCCTGGCGATTATCGAGGAGGCCCTGTCGGCGGGCATCGAGGAAGTGTGCGTCATCATCCAGCCGCAGGACCGCCCGTATTTCGAGGAGTTCTTTGGCGCGCCGCCGCCCATTGAGCACTACAACAAGCTGTCGCGTGAGAACCAGGAGTACGCCCAATACCTGCTGGATGTCGGTCGCCGCCTCACGTGGCTCCCCCAGGAGAGCCAGGACGGCTTTGGGCACGCGGTCTATGGCGCTCGCGAGTGGGTCGGCGGCGAGCCGTTCCTGCTGCTGCTGGGCGACCATCTCTACGCCTCCGACCATGACGTGTCATGTGCCCGGCAACTGCTGGACGTGTACGAACGGGTGGGGCATAGCGTGGTGGGGCTGAAAGTGACGCCCGGGGACGAGATTCGCCATTTCGGCTGCGTGGGCGGGGTGTGGCGAGAGCCACAGAGCGTGCTTTCGCTCAGCGAGTTCAGCGAGAAGCCCAATCTCGACTATGCCCAGAGGCACCTCCGCGTCGATGGCTTGGACGATGACCAATTCCTGACGGTCTTTGGCCAATATGTCCTAGACCCCAAGGTATTCGACTATCTCGCCGAGAACATCGCCCACAACGTCCGCGAGCGCGGCGAGTTTCAATTGACCTCGTGCCTCGAACGCCTGCGCCAGGAAGACGGCTTCACCGGCTACGTCATCCGCGGCCGCCGTTTCGACATCGGCCACCCGGACGCATATCGGCAAACGGTGATCGAGTTTCGGACGGCCTGAGCCGCAAGCGCCAGCGAGCGACCCGCGCAGCGCGTCGACACGCCGACACGCTAAGATGAGGATCTTCGTAGGCACATTGCCGGCGATTCGGTATCCTGCAGGCTTGGACTCCAGTTGGCGCCCCGGGTGGAGCGCACAAAACGCAGCCAGGAATGGCTGATCCCGCAACAGCGCGCCGCGTCAGGGAACGTGTCCGTGGGTCACAAACCGGCAGCACACCGGCCAAGTGCCTCGCTGCAAGCCTCGGCAGGCGCGCGGGTCCCGCGGACCCGGCGCGACCGTTTTTTGGATGTTTTTCGTGAATTGTGGAAAGATTTTCTCGTATGCTACGAGAGTACAGTTGGAAGATGTGTGCCGTAAACGCGGGACGCCGGCGTGCGGCGGGCGGGTTTACGGGAGCTGAGGCGGCAACGCCGCGGGCGTGTAGCGTCGGCCCCCCGTGGCCGACGTACTGCCGGCGGGTCTTGAGAGGAGGCCTTTCGATGAGCAAGAGCATTCGGACGATCGTGTGGGGTTTGGGCGTCGCGGCGGTGGCGTGGCTGGGAACGGCCACCGGCGCGGCGCAGGGCGCGGGCGGGGTCGTGGTGTGGGGAAACAACTCCTACGGGCAATACAACATAGTGCCCCCGAATGCGTACTTCATTGCGGCGGCGGGCGGCTACTGGCACAGCCTCACAGTGCTGAGCGACGGCTCGATCGTAGCGCGGGGAGACGATTTCTACGGCCAATGCAACGTCCCGGCGCCCAACAGCGGCTTTGTCGCCATCGCGGCGACCGGGGACCACAGCCTGGGCCTGAAAGCCGACGGCTCGATTGTGGCGTGGGGAGCTGGACAATGCGGACAGTCGGGCTATCCGCACTACGGCCAGTCTTGCGTCCCGGCGCCCAACACCGGCTTCGTCGCCGTCGCGGGGGGCGAGTTCCACAGCCTCGGCCTGAAGGCCGACGGCTCGGTCGTGGCGTGGGGAAACAACGGCTCCGGCCAATGCAACGTCCCGGCGCCCAACAGCGGCTTCGTCGCCGTCGCGGCGGGCTCGCGGCACAGCCTAGGCCTGAAAGCCCTCTACGGCGACCTGAACTGCGACGGCGCCATCGATTTCGACGACATCAACCCGTTTGTCGTGGCGTTGTCGGACCCCGCTGCCTACACGGCCCAATACCCCCGCTGCCACCTCCTCAACGGCGATTGCAACGCCGACGGCTCCGTGAACTTCGGCGACATCAACCCGTTCGTGGCCCTCCTCAGCGGCGGATGAGGCGGTCCGCAGATTGCGCAGATGAACGCAGATAATAGGACCCAAAATCCGTGCCCAGGGCCACGCAACTGTCCGCGCCGCCGACTGCGGGGAAACGAAAAGCGGGTTGCACGAACTGCGGCACGTGACCGACGCGGCGTCTGGCAGTCGTCCCGGCCGTGAGAACCAACGGCTCCGGCAGAGTCCGCCCTACGGGTTGGCCGCCACTACGGGCGTGCGAGGGCGCGGCCCATAGACGGCCGGTCCGGTTTTGTCGGCTCACGTCTCGTCGTCCGCTGGGCTGCGCCGCTGTAGCGTCGCCAGAATCCGGTCCCGCGCCTCGCCCGAAACGTCGTCCAACGCCTCAGCCAAAGCCGTCGGCCCGCCGGTGCCACGTAATGCCGTAGCCGCCTCGCGGAGCAGGGCGTCGCGCCGCCGGCAGAATTCCTGAAATGAGGCCCGGATCTCATCCCGCGTCCAGAGCGAAAGCGGGTCCGCCGCCCCGGACTGACTACGGGCCCACCGGAGCAACGCGGCCGGGTCGTCACTCAACTCATACAGCCGACTGAGCACCACAATCCGCTGCGCGGACGTGCCCAGAAACTCCCGCACCGACTCCGGCAATGCGGCCAGCCGGTCATCGACCGTCTGTTTACCCACGCGATCGAGCCAGCCGGCGTCACGCTGCGGGCCCGGCTCGGGATCGGCGAGGCGCCCAGGCGGAATGAGCAGGGTGCGGTGGCCGGTCGCAAACTGGACGGAGACACGCTGCACAGGCCGCCCGTCGACGGACATGGCCTGCACGCGCAGGACCGTGCCGTCGCCCCACTCCGGCCGAACCGGGTTGCACACCCGGCGGCCGACTAGCTCTGGATTGATCTCGATATCGGACACAAGGCCCTTCGTTGGGCGGCTAAAGCCGTCTCAATGCCTCTCTTATACGAACACTCCGCGGCACGTTTTTGCCGATCAACCCCTATGATCGTACACTTGCCAACGGGATACAATACGTTGGGAGCCTCGGGCGCGGCCAGTGGCCGCAGTCTGCCCAGGTTTCGCTGAGGAGCCGCCGATGATGAAACGTCCCAGAATTACTCCGCAGATGCTGGCCTCGCTGGGCCTCGCGTGCTTGACCATCGCGGTATTTGCCCTGCTGCCCGCCGGCTGCCCAAGTACGACAACTGACCCGAATAGTCAGGTATCGGACGGTAACAGCACTACCGGCACCGACGCCAACGACCCCAACGGCACGGGCGGCACCGACCCGAACAGTCCAGTTCCCGACACCGACTCGGATGGCGTCCCGAACGCCACGGATCCGGACATCGACGGCGACGGTACGCCCAACAGCACCGACGACGACGTGGACGGGGACGGCATCGCCAACGTCAGCGACTCCGACGTCGATGGCGACGGTACGTCGAATGCCGACGACACGACCCCGGCCGGGGATGGCGGCACCGGCGGCACCGACCCGAACAATAGCAGCGGCGGCGGAACGGTTCCTCCCGTCCCAGTGAGTGTCGTGCTTAACGAAATCGCCCGCACCGGCGGCATGGTACCCGATCAGGTGGCCGGCGTCACCTTCACCGGCTTCTCGAACCCGATCATCGACAGCCAGGGCCGCGTCGCCTTCTGGGGCACCTACGCGGGGACCGGGGCACTCGGGGAATTCGGTTTGTATATCTGGGACACGCAAGCGACCCCGCCCGCGTTACGCCGGATCATCCACGACGACCCCGCTACCGCCGGCATCGTGCCCAACCGCACTCTTCCAACCTATTTCGGCAGTAAACGCGCCGACTTCAAGCCGCTCGACCAGCCCATTGCCTGGGGAGGCGGCGACCGGTTGCTATTCGCCTGTGCACTCGTGGACACGTCCACGGCGTCCAATCGACGGGTCGGCCTGTACCGCTGGCGGGCCAGCGACCCGAACCTCGCGCGCGTGGCCGATTTTGAACAGGTTTCCGGGTTGTTCCCGCAGGTGAAGAAAGCGAGCGATGGAACGCCCCTTTTTGACACGACGTTTTACCTACCCGGCATCAGCGACGACGGTCTGGCGGTGTTCACCGCGACCTATCAGTACATCCGCGAGAACAACACGTTTCCCTCGGGGCGCGGCGTGTACACGAGCACGGGTACGGCGGTGTCTGCCGTTTATGACACCTTCCTGCACCAGAATCTGGCGGTGCCCGAACAGTCGGCCGGCACGCTATTCGACCAGCCCAGTCTGTTCACGACCATCAACGCCACCGGCGACATTCTGTTCCAAAGTCTGTATACGGGCAGCAACGACGGGCGTGGCGTCTACCTGGTGCGCAACGCCACGATCTTCCGCGTGATTGACACCCGGGCGAACGCTTCGTGGCCCGGGCTGCCGCTGGGAGCACAGGTCGTCTACGACCCCAACGCGGAGTTTGCCGTCGCACTCGGGCCGGCTGGACATATCGGCGTCGACGGGAGTTTGACGGCCAATAACGCCACCAACCACGCCGTGCTTCTGTGGGACCCGAATGCAGCCAGTTGGAGCACGCTCACCGGGCTCAATGCGACGCCCGCCGACGCGCTGGCTTCGGGCGTCAACAACAGTGGACAGGCGGTCATCATCGCGGGCGGTAATCCGTTCCTCGCGAGCGGTGCTGTCCAGACGCAACTGAACGCCACTCTGCCAGCTCAGTTGCAGGGCGCGGCGCTCACGTGGGGCGCCGCCGGCGCCGCCGTGAGCAACACCAGTCGCGCGGTGCTGCCGTACGCATACACGGACGGCAGCGGGTCCGGGCTGGCGTTTTGGACGAGTCAGCAGTTGCTGGTGGCGGCGGACAGCAAGCTCGGCACGCCGACGGGCCTCGCGCAGATTGGCGTGATCTCCGATCCGGAGAGCGATCGGCCCGGCCGGTCGGGGACGCTGGACGATGCGGACGAATTCGTCTTTCGCGCAATCCTGTCCGACAGTTCACAGGTGATCTACAAGGCGGTCGGGCAGTGATGGAGGTGGCGTGAAACCACAGGCTGGAAGCCTGTGCCACAAGCTCCGCATCTGTGGTACCGGCATTTGTGGCACCGGCATCTTGCCGGTGAAGCCACAGGCTGGAAGCCTGTGCCACAAGCTCCGTCCGGGCGGTTAGGCGTGAATCGCCCGTCCAGCGACGGCCAACGCCGCCTCTTTCAACGCTTCCGCTAACGTCGGATGCGCGTGCGTGCAGCGCGCCAGGTCTTCGCTGCTGGCACCAAACTCGATCGCCACGGCGGCTTCGGCAATCAGGTCGCCGGCACGCGGGCCGATGATATGCACGCCGAGGATGCGGTCGGTCTTCGCATCCGCGAGGATTTTGACCTTGCCGTCAATGTGGCCGAGCGCACGAGCCCGGCCATTGCCGCGGAACTGGAAGCTGCCGCTGCGGTACGCGCTGCCGGCCTGTTTGAGCTGGTCCTCGGTCTGGCCGACGCCGGCGATTTCGGGTTCGGTGTAGCAAACGGCCGGGATGGCGTCGTAGTTGACGTGCCCATAGCCGGTGACGAGGTGCTCGACGCACGCGCTGCCCTCTTCGGAAGCCTTGTGAGCCAGCATGGGGCCACGAATCACGTCGCCAATCGCATAAACGCCCGGCGCGGCGGTCGCGAAGTGCTCATCGACGGGAATGCGGCCCTTTTCGTCGCACTTGATTCTGACGTTTTCCAGCCCGAGACCATCGGTGTTCGGCACACGGCCGACGGCGAGCAGCACGCGGTCGCAGTGAATGGGCTCGTGGCCCTCGCATTCGACGACGCATTCTGGTCCCTCCCCTTCGTGCCTTCGTCCCTTCGTCCCTTCGTCCCTTCTTGCAGCCGTCACCCGCGCCCCGAGGCGAAACTCGATGCCCTGTCGCTTGAAGAGCTTCAGTGCTTCGGCGGCGATTTCCGCGTCGGTGCCCGGCAGGATGCGGTCGAGATACTCCAGCACGGTGACCCGGGCGCCGAGCCGCTGCCAGACCGTGCCGAGTTCAAGGCCGATGTAACCGGCGCCGATCACGACGAGGTGCTTCGGCACTTCCGGGTACGCCAGCGCTTCGGTGCTGGTGCCGATGCGGTCGTAGTCGAGTTCGACACCTTTGAGTGCGGCCGATTTACTGCCGGTGGCGATCAGGATGTGCTTGGCCTGTAGCTCGACGGAGATGGCCAAGCTCACCATCCGAGCCCCACGCGCAAGCGTGGGGTTTGCCTGACCCCCGGCTTGCGCCGGGGGCTCGGACGGGACGTTGTCGCGCCCCGAGGCTGCCTGACCCCCGGCTTGCGCCGGGGGCTCGGATAGCACGTTTACGCGCCCGGGCCCCGCCAGGCACCCGTGACCCGCGTACCGTGTGATCTTGTTCTTTTTGAACAGCGCCTCGACGCCCTTGGTGAGCCCGCCGACGAGCTGGTCTTTGCGCTTGAGCAGCGCCGGCAGGTCCAACTCGACGTTACCGACCTTAACGCCATGCGCGGCGAGCGTATGGCGCGCTGCGTGATACTGCTCGCTCGATTCGAGCAGCGCTTTGCTGGGGATGCACCCGACGCGCAGGCACGTGCCCCCGAGGACCGGTTCCCGTTCGATGCACGCGACATTCAGACCGAGCTGTGCGGCCCGCACCGCCGCCACGTAGCCGCCGGGCCCGGACCCGATGACGATCAAGTCGTGCTGGTTCATCTTGCGCTCCGCGGTCGTCGCTACGCGACCCCCGCCGGCGTGGCGACCACCGCCTTCGTCTTTACCCGGTTGAGCGCCTGATCCAGGTCGGCGATGACGTCGTTCGGATGTTCCCCGCCCACGCAGAGCCGCACCATATTCAGGGGGATGTTCGCCAGGCAGCGGCCGGCTTCGCCCTGCTGCTGATGCGTCGAGATCGCCGGGATCGTCGCCACGCTCTTGATCCGGCCGAGGTCGGTCGCGCGCCAGATGCGCTGCAGGCCGTCGAAGAACTTCCGCGTCGCTTCCGGCCCGCCTTTGACACAGAACGACATCAGGTGCCCGTAGCGGTTCACCGGCTGGCGGTACTGCTCGTCATCCTCGGCGTCCACGAGCCACATGTACTTGCTCGCCAGTTCGTGCAACGGATGGTCCGGCATGCCGAGGTACTGCACGCTCTCAATTTGCGGGTGGTCGCGCAAAAACTCGGCCACCTTTTCCGTACTGCGGCTCATCAGGTCGACCTTCGACCGCAGCGTCCGCATGTCGTTCAGCGTCATGATCGCCTGCATGGGGTGCAGGTTCGGCCCGTGATCGCGATTCGGCAAATACTTGACATATAGCGAGAAATCCCGCTTCAGATCGTCATTGTCGATCCGGCACGTCAGGTTTTTCCGGGCAATCACCGCCCCGCAGATGCCGAACCCGCTCGACGTGAGCGTCTTCGTCGCCGATTGCACGACAATGTCCGCGCCGTGGCAAATCGGCCGCAGCAGGGCCGGCGTCGCGACCGTCGAGTCGCAAATCAGCGGCAGATTGTGGCTGTGCGCGAGGTCCGCGACGGCCTGGATGTCGAAAAACCCCTGGCCCGGGTTGCTCGGCAGCTCGCCGTACAGGAAGCGCGTGTTGTCATCGATCTGCGAGGCCCATTCGTCGATATTCTCCGGGTTGCGTACCCAGCGGCACTCGATGTCGCGCTCCTCCATCAGCCGCACCTTGAACTGCTGGAACGTCCCGCCATAGCACTGGGCGGTGGCGACGAAGTTGCGCGGCTCGTGGGCGTGGTGCCGTTTGTGGACGAGGAACGGCTGGACGGCGGTCATGATGGCCGCCATGCCGGACGAGGTGGAGGCGCAGGACGTGTCGCCCGCGAAGCCGTAGCCCTCCAGCAGCGCGAGCGTCCACTCATAGTAGTAGGTCGAGGGGTTCGCGATGCGCGAGTAGCACCAGGTGGGGATCAGGTAGGCCAGCGCCGCGGCCATTTCGTCGGAGTCGCGATAGGCCTGGGACGAGCTCATAAAGACGGGCTCGATGATCGCCCCCTGGTAGTCCTCGATGGCGTCTTCGACGGTGTAGAGGCCGTGGACCGCGATCGTGTCGAACTTCCACTTCTTGACCACGTCGCGGATGTACTTGTCCCGCCGGGCGAGATAGGCGTTGTTTTTGTCGATGTACCGCTGCATCCCCGGTGTAATCTTGATTTCGTCGCCGCCGTACATGGTGGTTCTCCTGGAGCGCCGCTGCGGCCCTCTATCGGACAACAGCATACACAATGTGCGGCGGGGTGGCCAAGGGTGTGCGCCGGAATCGGCGGCCGTGGCGTCGGCCCCTTGTGGCCGACGTTGGAGAGCGTGTGGCCTCTCATGTCCCCAACGCGGGATGCACGCGACCGGGCCGTATCAGGGAGCACCGGAGAGCAGCGCGACAAACGCGTTGATGTCGTCGAAATCCACCAGCCCATCGCCGTTGCAGTCGGCGTTGAGCCGGTGGCAACGCGGGAAAGCCGCCTGGTACGCCTCTTGGCCGCTCAAAGCCAGCACGAAGGCGTTGATGTCGTCGAAGTTGATGACGCTGTCGCAATTCAGGTCGCCGTAGAAGGCCTTCAGGCCCAGGCTGTGATACTCGGCCGCCGCGACGGCGACTAAGCCGGTGTTCGGCGGCGGGACGTTGCATTGGCCCCACTCGTTGTTTCCCCACGCGACGATCGAGCCGTCGGCCTTCAGGCCCATGCTGTGCCAGTAGCCCGCCGCGTCGGCGACGAATCCGCTGTTGGGCGCCGGGACGTTGCACTGCCCGTAGTCGTTGTATCCCCATGCCACGATCGAGCCGTCGGCCTTCAGGCCCAAACTGTGGTACGCGCCCCCCGCGACGGCGACGAAGCCGCTGTTGGGCGCCGGGACGTTGCACTGCCCGTAGTCATTGTATCCCCATGCCACGAGCGAGCCGTCGACCTTTAGGCCCAGGCTGTGGTAGTAACCCCCCGCGACGGCGACGAAGCCGCTGTTGGGCGCCGGGACATTGCACTGGCCATGGTAGTTGTCTCCCCACGCCACGATCGAACCGTCGGCCTTCAGGGCCAGGCTGTGGCCACCGCCCCCCGTGACGCCAACGAAGCCGCTGTTAGGCGCCGGGATGTCGCATTGGCCGTAGCCGTTGTAGCCCCACGCCACGAGCGAGCCGTCGGCCTTCAGGCCCAGGCTGTGGTCACAGCCCCCTGCGACGACGACGAAGCCAGTGTTGGGCGCCGGGACGTTACATTGGCCGTCGCCGTTGTATCCCCACGCCACGAGCGAGCCGTCGGCCTTCAGGCCCAGACTGTGGTACGCGCCCCCCGCGACGGCGACGAAGCCGCTGTTGGGCGCCGGGACGTCGCATTGGCCGTAGTAGTTGTCTCCCCACGCGACTACCGGAGTCGGCGGGAGCGGGGCGCCCGTCTGAAAGAACCAGATTGGCCCAGCGGTTGTGCCCGTCTCATTCCTGGCCACGATTTGCCAAAAGTAGGTAGTATGCGGTTCAAGCGGACCTTGGAACCACCAGCTTGCAGCCGTCGTCCCCACAAACGCCGGCGGGTTGGCTGAACCCAAGTATATGTCATAGCCGGTGGCCAACGGTGTGTCCGTCCAGTTGATGGGAGTATAGGTCGCCACGTCCGTGGCCCCATCGGCCGGAGTCGGACCCGACGGGATTCCCGGCAACACGCCGTTGGCCTTCAGGCCCAGACTGTGGTATTGGCCCCCCGCGACGGCGACGAAGCCGCTGTTGGGCGCCGGGACATTGCATTGGCCGTTCTGGTTGTGTCCCCACGCCACGAGCGAGCCGTCGGACTTCAGGCCCAGGCTGTGGTGCCCGCCCCCCGCGACGGCGACGAAGCCGCTGTTGGGCGCCGGGACGTCACATTGCCCGGCCCAGTTGTCTCCCCACGCCACGAGCGAGCCGTCGGCCTTCAGGCCCAGGCTGTGCCCCCCGCCCGCCGCGACGGCGACGAAGCCGCTGTTGGGTGCCGGGACGTCGCACTGGCCGAAGCCGTTGTATCCCCACGCCATGATCGAGCCGTCGGCCTTCAGGCCCAGACTGTGCCACACGCCCGCCGCGACGGCCACGAAGCCGCTGTTGGGCGCCGGGACGTTGCATTGGCCGTCGCCGTTGTGTCCCCACGCCACGATCGAGCCGTCGGCCTTCACACCCAGACTGTGGTACGCGCCCGCCGCGACGGCGACGAAGCCGGTGTTGGGCGCCGGAACGTTGCATTGGCCGAAGTGGTTGAGTCCCCACGCCACGATCGAACCGTCGGCCTTCAGGCCCAGGCTATGCTGCCAGCCCGCCGCGACGGCGACGAAGCCGGTGTTGGGCGCCGGGACGTTGCATTGGCCCCAGTAGTTGTATCCCCACGCCACGATCGAGCCGTCGGCCTTCAGGCCCAGGCTGTGCTCGAAGCCCCCCGCGATGGCGACGAAGCCGCTGTTGGGCGGCGGGACGTTGCATTGGCCGTATTGGTTGTATCCCCACGCCACGATCTCCCCCTCATCCTGCGCATTTACCGGCGCGGCTAGGCTGCCGAGGATCACGCCGGTCCACACAAACGTTGAAACCCGAAACGCCGTTCTCATCGCCCGTCCTCCGGTCACGCCTTCCGCAGCAGACCAGCCAGCCCCGCAGTCCGCGCCGCGGGTCCGTCCAAAGTCGCCGAAATGCCCAGCCGCCCCGCGTGTTCGTGTCAACCGCCGAACCCCGCGGGATCGTGCTCTCTTCCCCCAGCATAGCAACACCCGGCCTCGCGGATCAAGCCCGCGGAGGTTAGCCGATAATCGAGGCCCGTTCGCCGCGCGGCTTCGCAGACTGTCGAGCGGAGCTTAGAATGTTCGTGGGGCCGTTTGGACAGTGCAGCGTATGAAACAGGCAATTCGCTTCTACAGCACGAACCGCAACGTACCGACCGTCACGCTTGACCAGGCCCTCCTACAAGGCCAGGCCGGCGATAAGGGCCTGTTCCTGCCGGAGACGTATCCGGTTTTTTCCGCGGACGAATTGAAAACGCTCGCCGGCAAGCCGTACGCCGAGGTCGCCTTCGCCATTCTGCGTGAGTACACGCACGGCGTGATCGACCGCGCGACGCTGCGGAGCCTGTGCGAGGACGCGTACGACTATCCCGTTCCCTTGGAGCAGGTCACCCGTTGGCTACACCTCATGCGGCTCGACCGCGGCCCCACCGCGTCGTTCAAGGACTTCGCGGCCCGCATGATGGCCCGCTGGATGGGCGCACTGCTCCGCGAACAAGGCGGCGCCGAACTCGTGATTCTGACCGCGACCTCCGGCGACACCGGCAGTGCCGTCGCGCACGCCTACCACGGCGTCACAGGCGTCCGCGTCGTGGTGCTCTTCCCCCCGGCTGAAGTCTCCGACCGGCAACGCAAACAAATGACCACCATCGGCGACAACGTGACGACCATCGCCGTCGATGGCAAGTTCGACGACTGCCAGGCGCTGGTCAAACAAGCGTTCGCCGACCCGGAACTGGCGCACATTCGGCTCAGCTCTGCGAATTCGATCAACATCGGCCGGCTGCTGCCGCAGTCGGTCTACTATGTGTATGCGTACGTGAATCTGGCGGAGCACGTCGGCCTCGGAGGGCCGACGCTACCAGGCCCCGGAGGGCCGACGCTACAGGTCCTCGGAGGGCCGACGCTACAGGGGGAACCGATCACGTTCTGCGTCCCGTCCGGCAACTTCGGCGACATGATGGGCGCGGTCATCGCCCGGCGGATGGGTGTGCCGATCGAACGGATCATCATCGCGACGAACGCGAACGACGAAGTGCCGATCTTTCTGCGAACCGGCGAGTACCGCAAGATCGTCCCGTCGCGCACGTGCATCTCCAACGCCATGAACGTCGGACACCCGTCCAACCTGGCCCGGCTCGTGGACCTCTACGGCGGCTGGCTGGACGAAACCGGCACGGTCCGCAAACAACCCGACCTCGATGCCATGCGGCGAGACTTCTACGCCGTCAGCATCAGCGACGACGAGACCCGCGCGACGATCAAGAGCGTGTACGAGCGTTACGGCGTGATTCTGGAGCCGCACGGCGCGGTCGGCTGGGCGGGTGTCGAGCACTTTCTGCGCGACCACCCGGCCAAACGCGACGCTTTAATCGTCTCGGTCGAGACGGCCCATCCGGCGAAGTTCCCGGAGGAAGTGCAGGCCGCGATCGGCGTTGTTCCGGAGGTTCCGCCGAGCCTGGCAGGGCTGGAGCAGCGGCAGGAGTCGTACGAAACGATGCCGGCGGAGTATGAGCCGTTTCGGGCGTGGTTACTCAGTCGCTTCGGCGGCGTGTCCGCGTAGCAACCGCGGTCTACGGCGCCACGCTGAACGGCTCCCGGCCAATCGCCACGTCCCACGCACCGTCACAGGTCCGCCAGGGTCGCATGCGTCGGGCAGCACGGCATCGGCGATTACGCTGCCGTTGTCATCGTGGCCAAGCCACCTACTTGCCTTTTTTCTCGCGGAAGAGCGGCGACTCGGTCAACGAGAAGACGATGATCTCTTCGCCGGTCACGGTGCTTATGTCGTGGTGCATGCTCAGCGCCTTGCTGCCGGTCACTTCCAGCACCATCGCTTCCAGGACTGGCCGCGCCGCTTCGATCAACTGGGTGCGTACTTGTTTGAGGAGGCTGCGTCCCTTTTCCGCCGGGAGTGACCCAACCAGTTGCTTTTCGGCCGCGGTCAGCACGCCCTGAAGACGGACCACGATCAAATCGCCGATCAAGTAAGCGCGAATGTCCTTGGGCCCCCGCCCCATGTATTCTTGCTCAAAGCGACTGATTCGTTCGCAAATGGCGGCTTCGATTTCGCCCTGAGTGTTCATTGCGACCTCCAACGCGTGACCTTTCCGTTCAGAGGTTATCGGACGGACGCCTGCCAGGACGGCGCGAAAACGCTTGGGCCACCGGTTTCCAGGCGATTCCCGCAGCATTGTACAAAAGCCCCCGGGCGGGGGAAAGGCGGCCGGTGGGAAAAAAACTCGCTTGCTTTCACTGATCCCCGCGGTATACTAGCTGTGCCGCGGAGCCTAGGCGGGCCCCGATCTGGACCGCCAGGGAAACCGCGTCGAAGTTGTCGGATGACTAAATAAGGGGCAGCCCGGCCGTGCCGGGTGGCCCGCTAATGAGTAAGCCGACGTGATCGAGTA
>JAGVEP010000037.1 GCA_020058145.1 Phycisphaerae bacterium
GCCAGCGTGGGGTTCTCCGCGGAGCGCGCTGCGCGGACCCCAGGCTCGCGCCTGAGGCTCGGACGGCGAGCTTTCCGCCACAGTTTTGGACTACACCCTCTGGGCGACGCGGCCCAACGGAGCGCGCAGCAACCCTGTGCAACGCCGGTCTGCAGCCTTTCAGGCTGCCGGCCCCGCAGAACCGCCTCTCCGGCTGGCAGCCCGGCGGCGGCGAACCTCCTTGCCACGTTGTCACGTTGTCACGTTGCCACGTTGTCACCTGCTCGCCGGCAGCGTCAGCCCCAAACGACGAGCCCCTGGTCATATCGGTCCGCCAGGTCCTCGTGGCACGGCACCACGCGGATCGCGTAGCCGTTGCGGCCGCTCGAGCGGCACGGCACCGCACCCTCGAACCAGTGATCACCATCCGTGCCGGCGCGGGCGAAACTCAGCCGCACGGCCTGACCCGCTTCGATCTCACCGTCCGGCGTCACCGGGCCGTAATACGCCTCCACCGCCACGTCCTCCGGCGGGATGGCGCCCAAGTGCACCCGCGCGCTCAGGTGCAGTTCCTCGCCAACCTTGAGGACCTGTTGGCCGGGGGCTTGCACGTCGGCCACACGCACGTCGTGCCAGTGCGCGCGGAGACGGTCTTTCCAGCCCGCGAGCAGCTTGGCCAGGGCGAAGTCATCCGCCCACACCCGCCGCACGCGCCGCATGGCCGGCAGATACATCTTCTCGGTGTAATCCCGCAACATGCGGTTGGTGTTGAAACGCGGCACGATCGTCCGGATGGACTCCTTCATCCGCCGGACCCAGCGGCGCGGCAAATTGTCGTCGTTGCGTTCGTAGAACAGCGGGACGATCTCGCGCTCGAGCAGGTTGTAGAGCGATTCGCTCTCGACGTGGTCCTGGTAGGCGAGATCCTCGTAGACGCGGCCGTCGCCGATCGCCCAGCCGTTCTCGCCGTTGTAGGCCTCGGGCCACCAGCCGTCGAGGCACGACAGGTTGATCCCGCCGTTGGCCGGGACCTTCATGCCGCTCGTGCCGCTGGCCTCGTGCAGGCGCAGGGGATTATTCAGCCACACGTCGACGCCCTGCACGAGCACGCGGGCGAGCGACATGTCGTAGTTTTCCAGGAATACAATGCGGCGGCGGAACTCGGGGCGCGCGCAGATCACGGCGATGTGCTTGATGAGTTCCTTCCCGGCGCCGTCGTTGGGGTGAGCTTTGCCCGCGAAAACGAACTGCACCGGCCGTTGCTTGTTGGCCACCATAGCCGTGAGCCGTTCGAGATTGCGGAAGATCAGGGTCGCACGCTTGTAGGGTGCGAAGCGGCGTGCAAAGCCGATGGTGAGCGCTTCGGGATCGAGGACTTCCTCGGCGGTCTTCACTTCCGCGGGCGGGGCCCCGCGGCCCTTGAGCTGATCGCGCAACCGCCGCCGAATGGCGTTGATCATCCACTCCCGCCGGCGGACGTGTACGCGCCACAGCTCGGCGTCGGGGATTTCGTCCACCCGGTCCCAGATGGGCGAATCCTCCGGCGCTTCGGGCCAGCCGTGGCCGAGGTACTGATCGAACAGGTCGCTGAGGGTCGGCGCGGTCCAGGTGCGCGTGTGGATGCCGTTGGTGATGTGCAGGATGGGCACTTCCTCGCGCGGGATGCCGGGCCAGTAGCCCTGCCACATGCCGCGGGCGACCTCGCCGTGGAGCTTGCTCACGCCGTTGCTGCGATAGGAGAGCCGCAGCGCGAGCAGCGGCATGCAGAATTCCTCTTCATGGCCGTCGGCGTGCTCGCGACCGAGCGCGAGCAGCTCCTTCGTGCCGATGCCCAGCTCGCTGGCCAACCAGCCGAGGTGTTGTTCCACGAGGCGCGGGTCAAAACGGTCGATGCCCGCGGGCACGGGTGTGTGCGTCGAGAAGATGTTGCCGCCGAAGGACGCCTCACGCGCCTCGCGGTAGCTCAGGTGCTGCTCGCGCATCGCCGTGCGGATACGCTCGAGTGCGAGGAACGCGGCGTGGCCCTCGTTCATGTGGCAGACGCTGGGCGAGATGCCGACGGTCCGCAGGGCGCGGAGACCGCCGATGCCGAGCAGGATTTCCTGGCGGATACGCATGGTGCGGTCGCCGCCGTAGAGCCGTTGCGTCACCGCCCGCAGTTCCGGCGGGTTCTCGGGCAGGTCGGCATCGAGCAGGTAGAGGTGGACGCGCCCGACGCGGACCTCCCACAGGGCGGCGACGATGGCGTGGCTGCCGAGCGGGAGGCTGATCTTCACCTGGCTGCCTTGGGCGTCATTGAGGGGGGTCGCACACCACTGGTGCAAGTCGTGTGCCGGGTAGCTTTCGAGCTGCCAGCCGTCCTCGGTGAGCTGCTGCCGGAAGTAGCCCTGGTTATAGGCCAGTCCGACGGCCACGAGCGGAATCCCCAGGTCCGACGCGGACTTGAGATGGTCACCCGCGAGCACGCCGAGGCCGCCCGAGTAGATCGGCATGCTCTCGTGCAGCCCGAACTCGGCGGAGAAGTAGGCGACCTGCATGTCCTTGTCGGGCGCATGCTGGGTGTCGAACCAGGTGCGGCCGTTGAGGTACACGAAGAAGCTGTCCATCACCCGGGCGAGCTGGGCGATGTAGCCGTCGTCCTTGGCCACCTGTTCGAGGCGTTGCTGGCTGACCTGCGAGAGCAGCGCGACCGGATTATGACCGACCCGCCGCCAGAGATCGACATCCAGGCGGCGGAACAGATCGGTGGCCGTGGGGTTCCAAGTCCACCAGAGGTTGTGCGCGAGTTCGCGCAACGGCTCGATCGGCTCGGGCAGCGAGGGCACGATCACGAAGGTGCGGATGTTTTTCATGCGTACAGTTGTTGCTCAGTTTTCACGTTCGGGTGTCCACGCCGCTTGACCGTCCGGCTCGGCACCGTACCAGTTCTCTTATCGACCTGCGTTGGGTGACACGCACAAACCGGTTCGGCCCGGCCGCCGCTTTCAGCTACACGCCCGCCGCCGCGCGCACCGTTGCGGCCAAGGTCCCGGCGTCCTGCTCGGAAGGCGCTTCCGCGATAAGGCGCAAGATCGGCTCGGTGTTGGAGGCCCGCAAGTGGACCCAGCCGGTTTCAAAGTCGACGCGGACGCCGTCGGATGTTAGGGGGGCGCGGTCGGCGAAGGCTGCCGTAACCGCTTTCACCGCCGCCTCGATCTGGTCTCGCGGCAGCTCGAATTTCTGCTTGATCATCGCATAGTGCGGCAATTCGGCGACCAATTGGCTGAGGGTCTTGCCGGTCGCGGCCAGAAGCTGAATCACGAAGCTGATCGACGACAGGCTGTCACGAACATAGCAGACGCGCGGGTCGATGACGCCGCCGTTGCCTTCGCCGCCGATGACGCACCGGTTGGCGAGCATGGCGCGGGCGACATGGGCCTCGCCGACGGGCGTGCGGTGGACCTTGAGGCCGTGGCGCGCGGCGAGGTCGTCGACCAGACGCGACGTGCTGAGATTGGTCGCAACCGGTCCCGGCCGGCGGGCCAGCACGAACAGCGCGGCCAGGGCGAGCGTGTACTCCTCGCCGATGTACGTCCCGTTTTCGTCCACCAAGGCGAGACGATCCGCATCGGGGTCCTGGGCAAAACCGATGGCGGCGTTTGTCTCGCGAACCTTGGTACCGAGGTCGCCGAGATTCTCCCGCGTCGGCTCCGGGCGATGAGCGAAGACTCCGGTCGGCTCGCCGTTGATATGGACTACCTCGCAGCCGAGGGCGTGCAGCAATTCGGGCGTGTGCGTGCATCCCGCACCGTTGATGCTGTCGAGCACGACCCGCCGTCCGCGCATCGCCCGCAGATCGACCTCGCCAGCCGCCAGAACCGCAGCCACGTGACGTTTGCCGGCCTGGTCGTCCTGGGTGAGCGTTCCGAAACCGGTTTGGCCGCACCGGAATTGGCCGCTGGCGCGAATTTCCGCGATGCGGCGGGCGCGCTCGGGATCGGGTGCGACACCCAGATCATCGAGGAACTTCAGACCGTTCCATTCGCCCGGGTTGTGGCTGGCCGTGATGATCACGCCGCCAGCGTACTTGCCCGCGCGGATGGCGTGGCCGACCGTGGGGGTCATCGCGACACCGAGTTGCGTCACCGAGCACCCCGTGGCGAGCAAACCGGCGGCTGCCGCGGCTTCGAACATGGGTCCACTCGGTCGAGTATCCCGCGCCAGGACCAGCCGGCCCCCGCCGAGCAGAGTGCCATACGCCTGCGTAAACTCGAGTGCGACCGTGGGAGTCAGGGTCTGCCCGACGAGCCCGCGGATACCGGAAACGCTGACCATCAACGCCATGCGATCGCCTTTGCTGCGGCCGGACTCTGTCCCGGCCGTAGAACACCGGCAAGATGCCGGTGCCACAGGAGTGTCCCGGCCGGCGGCGGGGCACGCGACACCTGTTGTGACGCCGCCGGCGGCAAGCTACAGTGGCGCTGCCTTGCGGGTCGCTGCGAGGTGCAACAGTATGACGTTCCGCGGCCCCTCGGCAAGCTGAGCGGCCGGAGGTTTGGTCATGGCAGCCTGCTCTTCGTCGCTACGTCGCCTGGCCGCTACTGCGCTGCTGCTGCTGGCGGCCGGGTGTGGCAACCTCACGCTCACGCTGCCCAACGGTCTGTCCGCGGACATTTCCATCCCCGTCGGCGTGGCGTCCAACGTCGTTACGGTTGAGGTCTGGAACGACACAGACTTCGAGGTCGAGCCGCGCATCCGCTACGACGATGACACGGGTTTCTGGGGGCAGCTTTTCAGTGCCGCCAGCGAGCTGGCGACCGGCACGCTGGGCTCCGGCGAGTTCCCGGAGGCTTTCCAGCTCGCCTGCGACCACGTCGGAGTGCTCTATGCCGACGAGCCCGGGCAATTCCCTCCCGGGGAGGATGTCCCGATCGGTCAGGCCGACCGCACTCGCACACTCATACGTGGCGAGGATTTCGACTGCGGCGATACGATCCGCTTCCAATTCGTCGGCTCAGGCAGCAGCTTCGGGGTGCGCGTGTCGGTCAACGGCGTAATTGTTGACTAAAGCGGTTCTCAGCACGATCTGCCGCCACGCCCAAGCCCGCGCCCACGACCCAGCCCAAAACGCACGCCGTGCTGCAAGTTCTCGCTTTCATCCCGCCACCGCCTTTCTCTCGCGGCGCTGAGTCGCCGCCAAGTTCCGCCCGCGTCGAGGCCCGCGCACCCGGTGTCGCAACAGGCGTTTCAGGAGCCGGTTGCGTTGCAAGCTCGTGCGGGGGGAGGAGTTGGCCAGAGGCGCGGGGCGCTGGCTTGGCCAGCGAGCCTTGGGAGGGTGTGAAGGCGGGCGAACGGGGGCGCGGGCGTGAAGTGGGTGCGGGCCAGGCGGCTTGGGAGGCCAAGGGCATGATCGCGTGAAAGTGTGCTGGCGTGATCGCGTGATCGCGTCTGGGCGGCGACTTACGTGGACGGCTCGGCTTGCAGCGCCTTGGCGATCGGCGACAGGCGCATGCGGCCGAGCGTGCCCTCGTGGCGTTGGCAGGACGCCAGCAGCGTCGCCAGGCCGGCGTGGACGACCATGACCACGCCGAGCTAGGCGGCGAAGCGTGTCGCGCCGCCGATGTTGCCGGC
>JAGVEP010000035.1 GCA_020058145.1 Phycisphaerae bacterium
CGGGCCCGCCGCGCCGCCGCGCGGGCGGCGCGCGAGCACTCTATGACCCGGCGCATGGCCAAGGTACTGGAGGTCTTACGTGCCCACGACGACGGTCCCCAAAAGCCAGCCGCAGATCGGCCAGAGCCTGTCGCTGCCGCAGTATCCGGCTAGGCCGGTCCCGGTTGCCGCCCCCCCTCCCGACGCTACTCCGTCGGGCTCGGAGGCCCGACGCTGCCAGTCGCCGGACCACCGGTTCGCGGGCGACCCGTTCAGTCCCTGCAAGATCTTCAACCACGTCGCGACGCTGCAAGCGCTGGCCCGCGGCGAGACGGTGGCACCCATCACCGTCGAGATCGACCCGACCAACGTCTGTAACCATCGCTGCCAGTGGTGCGTCAGCAGTCAGTCGCACAACGGCGGGGAACTCACGCTCGACGTGTTCAAACGCCTGGTCGACGGCCTGCGGCGGCTGGGCAGCAAATCGGTTGTGCTCAAAGGCGGGGGCGAACCGACGCTGCACAAGCAATTCAACGCCATGTCGCAGGCGGTCGCCGACGCCGGCCTGGCCCTGGGCGTCATCACCAACGGCACGCTGCCCTGGCCCGATACGCCTCGGATACTGCTGGAAACGGCCGACTGGGTACGGATCAGCGTCGACGCGGCCCGGGCCCAGACTCACGGCGTCATTCACGGCTCGCGCGACTTTGACCGCATCATTCGCCATGTGACCTGCCTGACCAAAAACACGCGGCGAACGCTGGTCGGCCTCAACTTCGTCGCCGAACCGCGGAATTACACCGAAATCGTCGACTTCGCCCGGCTGGGCAAGTCGCTCGGCGTCGCGTATGTGTGGTTCCGGTGCGTGTTCGACCCGACCATGCGACTGGACGACCCCGTACTGCGCGAGATGCGCCGACAAACGAGCGCGGCCCAGAGTCTCGCGGACGACAACTTCCGGGTGCTGAGCAGTGATTTCGACGGTGCGGACGGCCCGGCGCCGACGAATCGGTCGTTCCCGTATCGCCAGTGTCTGGGCCCGAACCTGATCGGAATTGTGGGCGGCGATGGCGAGGTCTACGCCTGCTGCTTCTTACGCGGCTACCCGGAATTCAGCCTGGGCAACGTGAATCACGAGGACTTCCAGCAAATCTGGCAGGGCGCGCGGCGACGGGCGGTGATGCAGCGTGTCCGGCGCGGCGAATGCGGCCGGGTCTGCGTGGGCGACAACGGCCTCACATTCCTGCGCTACCACCAGTACAACGCGATCCTCGACTATCTGACCCTTGAGCATAAGGCGCACAGCGACTTCGCCTGACAAACAGGTGCCCCATGAAAACCGAGCATATCGAACGCAACGTGCGACTGCGCAGCCGGCTTGATGATCCCGATGAGCCGCTCGAGATGCTGGGTTTCGCGATCGCGCGCTACAAGTTCGCGTGCAAATGGCTGCGCGCGACGGACACGCTGCTCGAAGTCGGCAGCGGCGAGGGGTTTGGTTGCAACTTCCTCGCGCGACACGTGGCGGCGGTCACGGGCATCGACTGCGACGCGGAGGCTGTCGCCCGTGCGACGACGATGTATCGGCGGGACAACCTCCAGTTCCGGGTCGCTGACATTGTGCAACCGCCGCCGCCGCCGCCGCGCTTCGACGCTGTGGTCGCGCTGGAGATGATCGAGCATGTCAGCCAGTCGGACGGAGCCGCCATGGTGGCGAACTGCGCGAAATATCTGCGCGCCGGCGGACTGCTCATCCTGAGCACCCCACGGGCGCGGCCGGACCGCTCCGTGTCGCGCGCGGTACATCACCTGTTCGAGTACGACTACGACACGCTCCTGGCGACACTGAACCCGCATTTTGAGCGCGTGATGATCTTCTGCCAGAACGACGAGTACATCTACGCGGGGCATCCCTCGACGGCGTGGAACTTCATCGCCCTAGGGTTCCGGTAGACCCGTGCCGCACCTGCCCCCCGCCGGGCGCAGGCTCAAGTGACGTGGTCCGGCCGCGCCGCGCACCTACACCGGGCACGACGGGCCGGTTACACTGCCCAGTGGATTCCATGAGCCTGCGCATCACGGACATTCTGCACTATGTCGACCTGCCCCCGGCCGACGCGCCGCCGCCTGCGTTTGACACACGCGAGCGCGCCATCCTCGCCGCCATCAACGAGAAAGTCGGGGCCCAGGCCTCGCTGGAGAGCATCGTCGATTTTCTCGCCAGCGCGACGCGCGACATCAGTCCGTGCGATCGGGTCAGCCTGGCGTTCGTCGAGGAAGACGGGCGCCGCGTCCGCGCCCACTACGCCCGGGCCCTCTATGAACCCGTGCTGCTGACCAGAGGCTACCAACAGGACCTTAGCGGCAGCTCGCTCGAACACGTGCTGGCGCGCGGCACGCCGCGCATTATCGATGACCTGCAGCAGTACCTCGCGCTGCAACCGGACAGCGCCTCCACGCGCCTGTTGGTGCGCGAGGGCGTGCGCTCCAGCATGACCTGCCCGCTGCGCGTGGAGGGCCGCGCCGTCGGCTTGCTCTTCCGCAGCGCGCGCCGTCCGCGTGCTTACGATGCGCACCAGGCCGCGCTACACCTCGCGGTTGCCGAGCGGCTTGGCCAGACGGTCGAGAAGACCTACCGCATCGAGCAACTCTCCGAAGCCAACCGCGCCTACTTTGAGCTGCTCGGCTTTGCGTCGCACGAGCTGAAGAGCCCGCTGGCTTCGATCATCACGGAGGCCAACCTGCTCCTCGACGGCTTCGTGGGGGAACTCAGCAAGCCGCAGCGCGACTGCCTCAAGCGCATGGTCCGCCGCAGCCACCACCTGCTCGGCCTGGTCGGCGACTATCTCGGGCTCGCCCGGCTCGAAGGCGGCGGGATGAAGCTGCAGACCGCGCCCGACGTGGATTTCGTGTCCGGCGTGCTGAACCCGGCCGTCGAGGTCGTGACGCCACAAATCGAGTCGCGCGACGTCGCGCTGGAGTGCAACGTCCCGGCGGAAATGCCCCGAGTAGAGCTGGATCCGGAGCTGCTCAAGGTCGCGGTGGTCAATTTGCTGGACAACGCGGTCAAGTACGGCCGCGAGCACGGCCGCGTGCGCATCAACGTGGCCCACGACGGGGCACGGCTTACGGTCATTGTCTGGAACGAGGGCGCGGGCTGGCCGACGGGCCAGCAAGAGCGCCTCTTTCGCCGCTTTTCCCGCCTGCAGACCCCGGAACTCCTCAAGGAGAAGGGCACGGGGCTTGGGCTGTACACCGCGTGGCGCATCGTCCTCGCCCATGGCGGTCGGATCGCAGCGGCGTCCGAGCACCAGCACTGGGCGGAGTTCCGCATCGAGATTCCCCAGCCGCTGCCGCACGCGGCGGAGACGCCCCCGTGACCCAGGCCGGCGGACCGAACCCGGAGGC
>JAGVEP010000519.1 GCA_020058145.1 Phycisphaerae bacterium
CCCTCCGGGGCGAATTATGCGCTTGGACGTCCTCCGGGGGCTGCGCCCCCGGCTACTGACCGCGGCCCCTCCGGGGCCAAAGTCGCCGGACTTATTCAATGGATTCATGAAACACGACACTAGCGACGCCCCGCGCGGAGCGTGAGCGGCACGTCGTAGGAGTCCGGCTCCTCGTTGCGCGTCGTCTCGATGTGCAGCGTCGGCCGCACCGGGCCGTACTCCTCTTCACTCGCTTCCGGATGTTCGCGCAAGCCGCCGCCGGGCGAGCTGGGCTCCGCGCCGACGCCTCCGGCCGGCGGCAGCGGCTCCGGCTCCACCCGCAGACCTTGCATCAGTGGATCGGTGCGAATCTCGTCCGGGAACAGCTTCGTCGCGTCGCGCTCGACGAGCGACAACTCGTGGAACTCCTCGATGGTGCGCACCACGTGCGGGGTCAGGATGACGAGCAACTCTGTGCGCTTGGTGTTGTCGTTCTGGTTGCGGAACAACATGCCCAGGCCGGGGATATCGCCGACGAGCGGAACCTTGTTCTCTCTGTTCTCCGTCCGCGAAGTGATCAGGCCGCCCAGGACCACGGTCTCGTTGTCCTTGACCGTCAGCGTGGTGTTCGCGTTACGACGGAAGAAAATGGGAGCCGTCACTCCCGCGCCGACCGCGACGGTCGAGCCGGTGATGTCGGACACTTCCTGGCTGATCTCCATCCGCACGAAGCCGTCGGGATTGATCTGCGGTGTGACTTCGAGCTTGATGCCGACCTTCTCGCGGGCGACGTTCACGCTGGTCACGCCTCCGGTGGTGGTGGCGGTACCGCTGACGTACGGCACGTCGTCCCCGATTTCGAGCGTCGCCTTCTGGTTATCCTGGGCCACGATCTGCGGGCGGCTGAGGACCTGGAGGTTGTTTTCGCTCTGCAGGGTGCGGATCAGGAAATTGAAGTCCGCGCCGGTGATGGTGAAGCTGAAGCCTCCCAGGCCGCTGCCCGCGGCACCGATGTCGGTGCCGCCGACGAAATCGAACGTCGTGGTGTCCGAGGCGCCCGCCTTCGCGTACTGGAGGTCCTGGAATGCGAATTCGACGCCCAGATCGAGCGAGTTCGACATCGTGACTTCGACGATCAGCACCTGAATCAGCACCTGCGGCGGCGCCTGGTCGAGCTGCTTCACCACGTCCATCACGGATTCCTGGAAACGCGGATCGACGCTGAGAATCACGCGATTGGCATCCTCGTTGGCGATGGCCACGATCTGCCGTTCCTGCTTCGCGCCAATCGACACATCCTTGCCGATGTCCTTGAGCCGATTCTGCTCCGCGTCACTGAAGTCTTTGAGCGAAGGCACGAGCGACTTGGCCTTGATGTTTCGGGGGGAGTAGACGAACGTCACGCGATCGGTGAGCGGGACGGTGTCGAGTTCCAGGATCGTCTGCTCGGCGAGATTCAGGTAGCCGGGCGTGCCCGCGGCGATGACGGAATTCGTCCGCACGTCGGTGGTAAACGCGATCTCCTGCCGGCCACCCTCGCCACCGATGCCTTCGCCGATGGTCAGCACGCGCTCGGGCTGGTCGCCGGTCGTCCCGCCGCCGCCGCCGGTGCCGCCGGTGCGCCTACGTTCGAAGAGCTTCTCGAGCGTCTTGACCATCTGCTCGGCGTCCGAATTCCGCAGCCGGAAGACGCGGATCTTGGCGTCCTGCGGCGGCACATCGACCACTTTCACCAGCTCTTCCATGAGCTTCATGCTGTCGGCCGGAGCGGTGATGACCAGCGCATTGGTGCGCGTATCGGAAATGACCACCACCTCCGTGCGCATGGCGTGCAGCGTTTCGAGGCCGAGGTCGGGGTGCTGGTGCCGGAACACGAGCATGACCTGCTTGGCGTTTTCCTTGGTGTTGCCGCCACTCGTGCCACCCCCACCGCCGCTCGTCCCGCCGATGGAGCCGCCGCGGAGATCGAGAATCCGGTTGAGCAGTTCGCCGGCGTCCTGGGCAGCGGCCTGTTCGAGCTTGAAGATGCGGACGATCGTGCTCTTGGTCGCCTCGGTCGAATCCAACTGCTTGACGAAGTCCGCGACGTCCTTGAGCAGCGCCGGCGGGCCGAACGCAATGATCGAATTCGTGGTCTTGTCAGCGGACACAGCCACATCGATCTCCCCGCCCTTGCCGCCACCACCGCCGCCCTTGGTCTTGAAAATGTCCTGGACGGATTTCTGCACGTCCTCGGCGATGGCGCGGGCCAGCGGGATGACCTTGGTCATGCGACCGACCTCGCTGGGCCGGTCGAGGATATCCACCCAGCGCTCGAGCACCTCCATGTCCTCTTTCGCCGCCGCCAGGAGCAGGCTATCGGACACGGGGTCGGCGGCCACGTGGATCGGCGAGCCCGTGAGCTTCGAGTCCTTCTGCGTCATGGCCTTGTCAACCATTTCCTTCAGCAGAGAAGCGATGTTTGGGGCGCTGTTGAGCTTGATCTTAAGGGCCTTGAACACCACCGTCGGATCGAATTGCTTATCGAGCTGCGCGATGAGCCGGTCGGCTTCCTCGAGGTAATCACGCGTGCCCGTCAGCAGCAACGAATTGCTGCGCGGGTCGGCCAGGACACTCAACGTGTCCGTCGCTTCCTTGCTCGCGGCCTTCTCGGCGTCCTTCTTGGTTTTGAACGTCTCTTCGAGCATATTCTTGAGCTTGACGGCGTCGGCGTGCACCAGCGCGTGGTAGCGCACATCGACCACGCTGTACTTTTCCGCCGCGTCGAGCTGCAGCACGAGATCCTCGATCATGTCGTAGACCTCGTCGCTCGCGAGCACGATCAGCTTGTTGCTGCGTTCGTCCGCGTAGAAGATGGCACTGTCACGGGCGGCATTCTTGTCGCCGTGTACGGCCTTGGCGCGGTCCTCCCACAGCTTCTTGAGCTTGTCGGTCATTTGCGACGCCTGCGCGCTCTTCAGGGGCAGCACGTACGGCTTGAGGCCGAGTTCGACGGAGGGCCGGTCCAATTCGCTGATCAACCCACCGGCGAGCAGCACCGCGTCCTTGCGGCCGATGACAATGACTGTGTTGCTGCGGGGATCGTGCTGGACGACCAGTTGGTACGGCAGGCCCTTCGCCGCCATGCCGGGCGGCACCGGCGGCAAAACGCCCTTCTGCAAGCCTTTGCCATCGCCCTCGCTCGGGCGGTTCAGGTAGCTCTTGTCCTTGAAGATGTCCGTCATGAGCTTGGACACGTCTTCTGCGGCGGCGTAGCGCAGCGCGAACGCCTTCACATCGGTGTCGGCGCCGATGGGCAACGTGTCGAACACGCCGACGATCGCCCGGAGCGCCTCGTTGTTCTCAACGGTCGAGAAGATGATCAGCGAATTAGTGCCCTTTTCCGGCACCAGGCGGATCGGGTATTCGAGTTGCAATTCGGGCAGTTCGGTGCCGTCCGGCAGGTGCAGCTTGATCGTCTTGACCATCGGCTTGCCGGCGGTCTTCTTGTCCCCGCCGCTCTGGGCGGCGGCTTCCTGTTCCGCCTTGATCATGTCGTTGATGACCTTGGCTACGTCGTCGGCACTGCCGTTTTTGAGCTGGATGAGAATCGCGTCGGCACGGACAAAGCTCTTCTTCTGCACGTCCGCGGTGATCTCGACATCCACGGCCTCGAGCCACTTCTGGATTTCTTCGATGTCGGCCGGGGTGCCGATGATCATGACGCTATTGGCCCGGTCAACCGCCTCGATCGAAGCCTGCGACTCGGTCGGCACGTCGCGCATCTTGTTCAGCTTCTCGACCGTGGGTTTTAGAATGGCCACGGCTTCGGCGGCACGGATGTTGCTCAACACGACGGTCAGCACGTCGGTCTCGGGCGTGTCCACGTCGAGGCGGCCCACCAGTTCCCGAATGACCTCCATCAGCGGCAGCGAGGCGGAGGCAATCAGCGAATTGCTGCGGTTCTCGGCGTTGATGCTGAACTTGTCCTGCGGACCGGGCGTGCGGGTGCGGGCGTCGATCCACGCCTTGACCGACTTGTCGATGATCTCGCGCAGCGCGGTTGCTTTGGATTTCTTGAGCGGGAATACCTCGATGGACGCCGGGTTGGTGGTCTGTTCCATCATGCCCAGGATGCGTTCGATGAATTCCACGTCCTGCTTGTCGCCGGTGATGATGATGCGCTGGCTGTCAACAGCCTTCGCGGTCACTTCGCCGCGCAGGGCCCCGGTGACGCCGCTGAGTCCTTCGGTAATCGGTGTGGCAACCTCGTCCGCCGGCTTAGCTTCCTCGGACGGCGCCGGCTGGCCGGCCGGTTTCTCGTCTGACTTGGCCTTCGCCTTGCCTGCCAGCTCCTTCTCGATCTCCTGCAAAGCGGCATTGCGCGCGGTCGGTGGCTGGGCGGGCTGCGTCGCCGGGGCCTTGCGTGCAGCCGGCGGCTCGTCGTCCACGAGCTGCTCGCCGAGGAGCAGGGCGACAATTGGCGCCAGCGGAGTCGCGGCCACATACGGCGCGGCCCACGCCGTGGGACGGACCATCAGGGGTTCGTTCGCGGAAGGCGAGAGGAACGCACCCTTCTTGCTGCCACCCGACGGGGCCGGCG
>JAGVEP010000493.1 GCA_020058145.1 Phycisphaerae bacterium
GAGCCGGTGAGCGCGCCGGGCGGGGTGCCGGTCGTGATCGCCCGTAGCGGCGTTTCCGGCGGCGCGGTAACTGTGACCTTGCGGTCACGCACCGGGTAGCGGTGATCGAGGCGCACGTCGCCGGCCAGGAACGGCCGTGCGCCGGGCTTGCTCGTGATCTTGTATTCGAGCTCGACCACGCAGCCGGACTCGATACCGCTCATGACCAGCAGGTGTTGGCGCATGCTGGCCAGCGCCGGCCAGCCGGACGTGCTGCCGGGGACGACGAGCACATGGGCATAGTCCGGCAGCTCGCGATAGCTCCCGTCGGGTCGCCGCGTGTGGGCAACGAGGATGTCGAGTTGCTCCGTGTCTTCGTTGTACGTAATGCGCGGGTCGGCGAATTCGCCATGGGCGCGCTCGTTGAATAGGCAAACGTGCTGCTTCTCGTGGTAAACGCTCGAGCCGTCGGCATTGAGCGTCCAATCCTGCTCCCAAAGCTCGATGACAGCGTCGGGCTGTGTCGCAGTCTCCGGCGGAGCGGCGCGGATGACGGGCGTACATAGAAGGAGAAGTGGTAGCAGGGTGAGTCGTTGCGAATCGATCCAATGCCGCGGGCGAGACGCCCACACCACCCTTGGCAGTCCCCTTCGTGCCTTCGTCCCTAGGTGCCTTCGTGCCTGTTTGCTATTCACGATCGCCCTCCGGCTTGCACACGAGCACCCGGCCGGTCAGCTCGGTGAATTTGTCCATGACTTCCTTGAAATTCGCGTATTCGGTGGCGGGGATGATCCAATGTTTGACGCTCAGCTCGCAGGTGTAGTGTACCTGGCCGGGCGACGAGTCGAGTTTGAAGTGCAGCGCCGCCGACGGGCCGTCGAGATCCACCGGGTCGGGTTTCTTCGTAACCTCCCAACCCGGCGGCAGCGTCAGGGTCTCCTCGAAGCTGGCCTTCCGGGTCGCCCACAGTCGCAGGCCGTACTTCCGTTCTTTCGGGGCGGTCTTGTCGAGCAGGTCCGCGAGCGTGCGCTCGGCCAGCGGGGCCTGGAGCAGCGGCAGCTTTAGGTAGCGGTGGGGGTTGCCGCCGACGGCGAAGCCCGCGGTCGCCACTTTCGCGCTCAAGCTGATCGGGCCGGAGAAATCGACCGGGTCCATACACTGCACGTCGCTCAGGTGGGCCGCCGCGCCGAGCCGTTGGGCCGCTTCGTCAAAGATGTGCTCGCGGTCTGCCGGGGTGTAGCCCGCCAGCGCCCGCCGGAGCCGCGTTTCGGGCGCACCATTGCCGGTGAAAGTGAACGAGCCGCTCAGCCCGCCATCCGCAGCGATGACACTCGCACCTGTCCACGTCGCCTGGTTCAGCTCCGGCGGGAAGTCCGGCGATTGCGACAGTTCCTTGCCCTCTGGCAAGCCGTAGACCACGTGTTGCAGCGGTTCCATCATCGACCAGTTGTCGCGGCTCTTGGGCATCCAGGTGGGGTCGAGCAACAGCAGCGTCCCGTCGGGCTGGCGAATGCAGGAGACCGCATGGTTGAACTGGTCCGCGGGGATGCGGTCCACCCGCTGGCGCGCCATCGTCATGACCAGATACGAGTCGAACCCGGCCACGCGCAACATGCCGACCAGCATCCCGGCCTTGTCCTTGCACACGCCGGCGCGGTCGTGGAACGTCTCCTTGATGTCGTGGATCGTGTAGCCCTCGCACATCCCGCGGCTGGTGCCGGCGTAACGGATGTCTTCGGCGACCCAGTGGTTGAGAGCGGTGTACTTCTCCTCGTCGGACTTGCAGTCCTTGATGACCTCGGCGACTTTGGCGCGGATCGCGTCGTCGGCCTGGAACTGGGGTTCGCTGACGGCGTAGAGCCAACGGGACTTGTCCTCCCAACTGGGCAGCGTGGCCAGGAGCAGCTTGGTGGCGACGTTTTCGCGTGGCTCCATCGCCGGCTCGTCCTTGAACGGGGCGATGTCCTTTTTCTCAAACGTGTAGACGAGGTCGTCGCCTTCGAGCAGCGCGCCGACGCGCAGCTCGCCGTTGTAAATCTCGTGCTGCAGCGGCTTGTCCTTGGGTACCCGGACACGATAGCGCTTTTCGATGATCGGGTGATTCGACCAGAAGTGTACTTCGTCATGCCAATTGCCGGCGACGGGGGGCTGCAAGACCTCACCGTAGGCGTTGAGCTGCTCGTCGTTGGGTGGTGTGGGCGTCTCGCCCGCAGCATCCGCCAGGTAAGCCACGTTGAACCCCGTCATCTCGCTGCGGGTCTCGACCGCGTCGCCCACGTTCAGGCGCGGCACCGACACGAGGTACTGCTGCGTGCCCCAGAACACGCCCGACGCCGGCTGCGGCTGCTGAACCTTGCTGTCGAGGGCCACCTCCTCGATCGTCCCATCCTTGCGATAAACGCGCACGGCGAGCAGCTCGAGGCGGTTGGTGTGCGGGTCGAACGCGAACGTCTGCACCGCGAGCGAGCGAATCGCACCGTCGCGCAGCACCTTGGTCACGATGTGGCTGCGCGCGGTGCCGATGCCGCTCGGCCGCACCCGCACGTCCGTTTCGTCGAGCACGACGACCGCATCGGCGTTGTATTTGGCCGCGTCGCCTGCCGCCGCGATCTTCGCCTTGATGTCATCGTCAGCCAGGGCACGCGGCGGTGGCGCCGCGAGCAACAGGAAAACAAAGGTAACCGGTGTGATTCGACCACAGACCCTCATGGACCCGCACTCCTTTTCACAACAGCGCTCAACGCGGACTCACTCGCTGGCGCTTCGTGTTCTGAACTCACTCGTCCCCGCGACAGCCAACTCCGTGCGCGCACGGCTCCGGCGCTTTTCGTAAGTGTAGCGTGAAGAGGCCCAAACGGGCAAAGGCAGATTAAGCGCGGCCGCGGTTGCCGCGCTGGGCGGGACGAGCCTACTATGAAACGCACTCTGGCAGGAGATCGGCTTTGCTCTCCGGACTGAAAACGTGCGTCGGCCGCCGCGGGTGGCTCGCTATCGCCGCCGCTGCCGCGCTGACCGGCTGCGGCGTGGGTGCGTACGACGATTACGCCCCGCTGACAGTTTTCGACAATTTCCGGACGGTTGAAGAAGGGCGTGCCTATCGCTCCGCGCAGCTCGATGGGCAGACGCTGAAGCTGGTGCTCGACACCTACGGTATCCGCACGGTGGTCAATCTCCGCGGCGAGAACGCGGACCAGCCCTGGTACCAACACGAGCAGGCCGCGACCGCGGCGGCCGGCGTCACACTGGTCGATATCGGCATGAGCGCCAATCATTTTCCGTCGCGCGCCACACTCCTGAAGCTCTACGACACGTTCCAGACCGCCGATTACCCCATCCTGATTCACTGCAACGGCGGCGCGGACCGCTCGGGCGCGGCAGCGGCGATCTGGCGCATGGAAGTCAGCGGTGACTCCCGCCAGGCTGCCCAGACCGAACTTTCGCCGCTCTTCGGGCACTTCGCGGCGGCTTATCCGGCGATGGACGAACTGGTGCAGCTCTTCGAGCCCGACCGCGCGTGGATACTGAACGAGTATGTGGCACCGGCATCTGTGGCACCGGCATCTTGCCGGTGAAACCACAGGCTGGAAGCCTGTGCCACACGTTGTAACCTCGCGGGCGAATGACTAAGCTGACTCCGGCAAAATGGAGCGCCGGCGCCAGCGCGAGTGAAGCCATGAGCGAAGACGTGCATCAACTTATTGCCCGGGCAGGCCAGGCGTTGCGCGCCGTTGGCGCCGCAGAGGTCTACCTGTTTGGCTCCGCCGCACGCGGGCCGCTCCGCGATGAGTCCGACGTGGATCTGGCGGTCGCGGGCCTGCCGCCAGCGCGATTCCTGGAGGCGATGGCGCAGGCGACGGAGATACTGTGTCGTCCGGTAGACTTGGTCGACCTCGACGAGGACACCCCTTTTACGCGGTACCTGAGAGAGGAGGGGGAACTCCGGCGTGTGGCCTAGACTCGCCAAACAGGTTGGGGTCGAGCTCGAGGAGTTGGCGCAGCTAATATCTGCGCATAGCGCGCTGCTTGAGCGTTGCCCCCACGAAGCCCCGAACGCGATCGAATCCTCCGCCCTCGCCGCGATGCTGCACTCCTTCTATACAGGCATCGAAAACTCCTTCAAACGCATCGCCGTTGAGGTGGACGGCGGCTTGCCGACCGGCGCGAACTGGCATCGCCAGCTCCTCGACGCAATGCCGAAGCCCGCACCGGATCGTCCGGCGGTGATTTCGGCGGACACACATCGCAAGCTCGTCGGCTATCTCAGCTTCCGGCACCTGTTCCGCCACGCCTACACTTTCCATCTACGCTGGGAGAAGATGGCGACGCTCGTGCTTGAATGTGAGGACGTCTTACAGAACCTCCAGACCGAACTGCAGCAGTTCCTGCGTGGCGGGGGCCCGCCCGTGGCGGGAGATGCCACCCGCGCATGAATCACCCCCTCGGACAGGCCTGTGCCCTGCTCACCGCGATCATGTGGGCCTTCGCGGTCGTGCTGTTCAAACTGAGCGGCGAGCGCACTGCCCCGCTCGCCCTTAACCTGTTCAAGAGCACCATCGGCCTCATCCTTCTCGGCGCGACGCTCGGGGGGTTGCTGCTGGGGCGGTGGGAGACGCTCGAACCGTTGCACGCGTTATCCGCAGCCCAAGTCACCATCCTGTTGCTCAGCGGTTTCATCGGCATCGCCGTGGCGGACACCATCTTCTTTCACGCCCTCAATCTGATCGGCGTCGGGCTCATCTCGATCGTGGATTGCTCCTATGCACCGTGCGTGATCCTCTTTTCCTGGCTCATGCTCGGCGAGAGCCTCACGGTTTATCACTACGCTGGCGCCGCCCTGGTGCTGGTCGGCGTTCTTGCCGCCGAACGGCACACGCTGCCGACCCACCGCACCACCGGACAGATCATCGCGGGAATGGTGCTGGCTACGGTGGCGGTCGCGCTGATGGCGTTCGGGATCGTGTGGGCCACGCCGGCCCTGTATGAAACGTCGGTGGTGTGGGGCACGATTCTGCGCCTGGCGGGCGGCTTCGGGGGGCTCGTGCTGCTGACGCTGACGTGGCCGGGGTGGCGCACGCACTGGCGCGTCTTTCGACCCTCGGCGGCCTGGCGCGCCGCCCTGCCGGCGTCGGTGCTCGGCACATACTTCTGCCTGCTGCTCTGGATTGCCGGCTTCAAATACACCTACGCCTCGGTCGCCGGCGTCTTGAATCAAACGTCGGTCGTCGTCGCGACGATCCTGGCCGCCGTGTTCCTCAAGGAGCGCTTCGGCACGCGACAAGTCGCTGCGCTCGTGTTGGCACTGGCGGGGGTGGTGATTCTGACGTTGGGAGACAAGCTGGAAACCCTGTTGCGGGCTGTGGAACCCGGATTTCCCAGATGATGTCTGGAGTGTAGAATACTGGACATAGTGTTGGACCTGCAAGTTACGGGGTTTTCGGCCTTGCGGCTCAGGATCGGCGGAGAACCCAATGGGTGAAGGGCGCACGGAGGCGTTGCGGGCCGGTTTTGACGGCGGCCGGACGCGAAAGGGGCTTGGCGCTGTACAATGGCCCTGCACCGCCCGGCAGCGGAGCCGGGCAAGGTCATCTGGGAAATGTCGGGTACACTGGCACGTGTTGCCCCGGCGCACGAAGGCGTGACGTGCCATGGTCCGCGGAGCTTCGACGTGATCCGATTCGCCCCTCTGCTTCTTGGTGTGCTGTGTGCTGTCGGCTGTCACGCCCGCGGGCCCGTGGCGGTACCATCTCCCGCCGGCGCTCTCTTATCGCCCAATATGAAAGGCTGGGAGCTGTACACGTGGCAGGATGCCGGCCAGACTTGGTTCACGCTCCTGCCGGGCACGAACCGCGGGAAGACAGCCGCCGAAGTCTTCTCCAACCCCCGCGATACGAACGGCCCGGACGGCATCGCAATCACCGTCGCCGGCCTCGACGCCCTCGGCGGCGTCCTGGCGCGCCTCCCGGCCGGCGAAACCGTCACCATCCTGGCACTGCGCTACCCAGCAACAGAGCTCGAGCGCGTTGCAACGCCGGATGCGGTGGAAGGCTACGCGCGCAGCGCGGCTGCACAGCTCGGGTTAGTTCTGCAATAGGACCGAACGGCGGTGGCCGGCATGGCGTTGGGCCGGCGCAGGGCCGCATGCCCGCGGCCAAGTGGGCTTCGCGGACTGCCGGACCGCACGCTCCCGACCGTCGGCCGGATCACCCGCCGCGCGAACTCGGGGACGCCCGTAGCGAAATGGCGTATTCCGGGTAGAACGGAATCGCTCGGACCGGGGTTGCACATGGCCGAGGTAACACAGATGGGATTCGGACACCCCCCGCGGCGATTCACCTGGGTTGAAGCCGTCGTCGGGCTAACGCTCGTTCTGCTCGGTTTGCACGCGGCGATGTATTGGTTTCTCACGGACGATGCGTTCATCTCATTTCGCTATGCCCGCAACCTGAGCCAGGGGTACGGCCTGGTCTTCAACCCCGGCCACGAGCGCGTGGAGGGATATACGAACTTTCTGTGGGTGGTGCTGCTGGCGGGCTGCCACCGGCTTGGTTGGGCGCCGGAATATGCCGCCAATCCGCTGAGCCTGGCGGCCACCATCGTCCTATGGGCGCTGGTCGTGTGGTTCGCGTACCGCAACTCTCGCGACGGCGCCCGCTGGCTCGTGCTCGCCGCTCCGCTGTGTTTGGCGGCCACGCGCAGTGTCGCCGTTTGGTCGACCAGCGGCCTGGAAACACGACTATTCGAAGTGCTCGTGGTGGGCGGTGTGCTACGGCTGATCGTGGAGACCGAGGCGCAACTGGTGGGGCAGG
>JAGVEP010000441.1 GCA_020058145.1 Phycisphaerae bacterium
ATTGGCACGTCGGGTACTGCGCTTCGTATGGGCCTTGCCCGCCGAGCGCGAGCACAAACGCGTTGATGTCCTCAAAATCCACGACGCCGTCGCAATTGAGGTCGCCATAAAAGGCCTTCAGGCCTAGGCTGTGGCTGTAACTTCCCACAATGGCGACGAAGCCGCTGTTCGGTGCCGGGATGTTAAACTGGCCGGAGTCATTCCATCCCCACGGCACGAGCGACCCGTCGGCCTTCAGGCCCAAGCTGCGTCCCCCGCCCGCCGCGACGGCGACGAAGCCGGTGTTGGGCGCCGGGACGTTACATTGGCCGTAGTCGTTAACTCCCCACGCCACAATCGAGCCGTCGGCCTTCAGGCCCAGGCTGTGGGTGTTGCCTGCCGCGACGGCGACGAAGCCGCTGTTCGGCGCCGGCGGGTCGCCGGGATACCCGTAGCCTCCCCATGCCACAATCGAGGCGTCGGCCTTCAGACCCAGGCTGTGGCGGTGGCCCGCCGCGACGGCGATGAAGCCGCTGTTGGGCGCCGGGACGTTGCATTGGCCGGAGTCGTTGTCTCCCCACGCCACGATCGCGCCGTCGGCCTTCAGGCCCAGGCTGTGGCCAGCGAAATAGTCCCCGCCCGCCGCGACGGCGACGAAGCCGCTGTTGGGCGCCGGGACGTTGCATTGGCCGTAGTAGTTCCATCCCCAGGCCACGATCGAGCCGTCGGCCTTCAGGCCCAGGCTGTGCCCGTAACCTCCCGCAACGGCGACGAAGCCGCTGTTGGGCGCTGGGACGTTGCATTGGCCGTAGTTGTTTCGTCCCCACGCCACGAGCGAGCCGTCGGCCTTCAGACCCAGGCTGTGCCAGTAGCCCGCCGCGACGGCGACGAAGCCGCTGTTGGGCGCCGGTGTTTGCTCCATGTTTCCCCAAGCCACGATCGAGCCGTCGGCCTTCAGGCCCAGGCTGTGGCTTTCGCCCCCTGCGACGGCGACGAAGCCACTGTTGGGTGCGGGAACGTCGCATTGGCCGCCCCAGTTAGCTCCCCACGCTACGATCGACCCATCGGCCTTAAGCCCCAGGCTGTGGCGGTAGCCCCCGGCGATGGCTGCTAGACCGGCGTCAAACTCCGGACCAAGTACCTGAGCCCCCCAACCGACGATCGACCCCGCATCTTGCCCGGTCGCGATACCGGTGACCAGAAGTCCCATCGCCGCCGCACAGCCCGCGATCCGCATTTTCGTTTTCATGGCGCCCGTTCCTCCTCAAGAACGTGACTCGGCCGACGTCGCCGCCGGCGCGCAGTTCCCCGTGGGGCTCGGTTCAGGTCTCCCACGTTACCTTTCAGGATACCCATCGCCGCCGGGTGATTCAAGAACGCAACGGCGGCCTCCAGGGCCTTTCAATTCTGCCGCAGCGTCAGCCTCCGGCGACCGACGTCGGTGAGCGTGTGGCCTTCCACGGCCGACACAGGGGTCGGCCGCTACATGCCGGCCGGTACAGAGCCCGGCCGCTACGTGCCGGCGGGCAGAGCCCGCCCTACCCGCCCAGCAGCGCCACAAACGCGTTGATGTCATCGAAATTCACGCTACCGTCGCCATTGCAATCGGCGTTGAGCCATTGGCACATCGGGTACTGCGCTTCGTATGGGCCTTGCCCGCCGAGCGCGAGCACAAACGCGTTGATGTCCTCAAAATCCACGACGCCGTCGCAGTTCAGGTCGCCGAGCTGCGTAGGCGGTGCGCACGCGTCCAGCGCGATCCAGGCCGCGTCAGCCAGGAGCGTGCCGTCGTGCGCGCCGGTCTGGTCGCCGGCCGACGTGCCATGGCCCTCGTCCAGCCGCCAACACGCGACCAGATCCGGGCTGCTACTTACGTGGACCGTCATGTTGGCGCTAATCTCCGACCCGCTGCGCACGACGTTCCAAATGCGGGCCTCGTCGATTTCGCCTGGAAAGACCCGGATGAGTGGATCGCCGAGGTTGTCCGGCAGGCCGGCCCCGATCAGTAGGTCGCCGGTCCCCTGGTACGGCCCGTCGCTGGGTGGCGTCGTCCATTCGCCCGCGACCGGTTGCCCATTGATGTACAGCCGGATGTTCTCGCCGGCGCCGAAAACGTGTGTCACGGCAACGTGCGACCACTGTCCCAGCGCGACGGCTGCGGTGCTGGTGGCGTACATAAACCACGTCGTATTGGCGGCGTCGCGGTAATAGAACTGGAGTTTCCCGACCTCATCGACGCGGAACGAGTAGTTGGTGAGGCCATCCGCATCCTTGGCTAAGATCATGCGCACGTCGTCGAAAAAGTCCGGCCGGACCCACGCCTCGAGCGTAAGCGCCTGACCGGCCGCGAACGACAGCGCGGGCGCGTGCGGCACCTGCACGGCGCCAGCGACGCCATCGAAGTGCAGCGCGTGGCCCGCGAGCGGACCCAGGTCCTCACACGGCGAGTTTTCACCGTGAAACGTGCCCGCCAGTGCCGTGCAGTGCGCCGCCAGCATCTCCTGACACAGTCCCTGCTCCGGCGCTAAGCAGCACGCACCCGGTTGCGGACACTGGACCGCGGCGCAATCGACCAGTCCCTGCTGCAAGCCTCCCGCGAGGACGCAACCCGCGGCGCTCAGCATCGCGCAGCCGCCCGAGGGCAGGCAACACGCGCCGGCTTCACCCAAGGCGCCGAACGGCCACACCGCCTTGGCCGCCTGATACACTTCCGCCGGCCCCAGTGGCTCCGGCATTTGTGCCCAGGCGATGATCCGCAGGTTTTCCACGTTCGCGTCGCCGGGCAGCTCGATGATCCGCGCCTCGAAACGCGACTCGCCCGGCGCCAGCGTGAAGTCCGCCGTATCCGTCGCCGTCCGGAATCCGTTACGCGAATAGCTGGGGTAGGCGGGGTAATAGTCCTCCACCAGTACCGCGTACGTCCGCACAGCGAGCGGCTCGGGCGCCGACGGCTCCAACGACGTGCGCAATTGCACTTCGTAGGTGTGTCCCTCGATCAGCGCGGCCCCCACCTCCATGACGACGGGGGTCGTCACCTGCTGGCGGGCCAGGAACAGGCTTTCGTACGTTTCGATCGGCCAAGTTTCGACCAGGCCGTCGTGCATGAACCAGGGGACATAGATCACCTGATAGTAGTTCGCCCGCGCGAGACCCCAGGGCGTCTCGTTGTCGATGAAGTGATGCTCAATTACCGCGAAGCTGTTCGGATAGGCATCGATCAAACTGCCGACGACCGGACCGGCCGCTGTGCAGGCGCTTCAGCCCAACCGGGTAAAATACTCACCGAGCACCATCCGCTCGGCACCGTTTGAGTAGCCCGCCACGGCCCACACCGCCACCACGCCGACCCACCGGCGACCCGTTGCTGCGTGCCATCCGCTCATGGTCTTGCCTCCTGCTTGTGGAACAGCCGTTCCGCACCCCGCAGTATAACGGAGATGCAGATGCGTTTCGCCTTGCCAAGGCCGATAACGAACCCTGGTCCGCGCCGCAGTCAACCGCCTTCCAACTCCTCGACCCGACGCGGCCAATCGTCTCGGAGCAGTCGCGACAGTGAGCGGTCCGCGAGAATGCGACCGTCCGTCTGGCAGCGCTGGGCCGGTTGACCGGATGTAGCCACGACTCTTGCTCCGAACCGGCCTTGGCGCTAGCGCCAGGGCCGATTCGGCTCGCGAACTGGGTAACTTGGGTTAGCGCCCAGCCCACTTCCTCTTTCCAGACGGCCAACCGCCGTCCTACTTCCGGTGGCTCGGATGGGAAGCATACCGGCGTTCCGTTATAGGTCCATCGCAACTGCGACCGTCGAATCTCATCATATTCCATCTCAATGTGGCCTAGTTCTATGTGTCACGCCGGTTATTATAGGACTACGTAACGAAGATTGCTTTACAGTAGCGTCGCGATATTTTTGTGCTATCATTGCTGCGTGCAGGCGGAGATTGGCGGAGATCGTTGGCGACCGGTGCGTCCTCTGAGGAGCTAAAGATGACGAGTGAATTCGAACGGCGGACGGCGAGCGGGTGGGGCATGCTGGTGGCGTTGAGCGTGGCGACACTCGCGTACGGGTATCCGGTATTCCGCGTTGTGAACGCGCTGAAGGACGCAGCGCCGGGTGTGATTCCAACGGCAGCGCTGTGGGGTTTGGCCGGCTGCGTGCTCATGCTCGGAGTACTGATCACGCTGTGGGAGGGGTTTTTCACGCTCCAGCCGAACGAGGCCGCCGTGCTGCTGCTCTTCGGGGCGTATAAGGGCACGGTGCGCAGCGCCGGGTTTCACTGGGCCAATCCGTTCTATCACAAGACCAAGATCTCGTTGCGAATTCGCAACTTCAACACCGAGAAGCTGAAGGTGAACGACCAGCGCGGCAACCCGACCGAAATCGCCGCGGTGGTGGTCTGGCGGGTGCAGAACACGGCGCAGGCCACGTTCGAGGTCGACGACTACAAGAACTATGTACACATTCAGAGCGAGGCCGCCCTGCGGCACCTGGCCAGCCGCTATCCGTACGACACCCAGGTGGACGGCGAACTGTCGCTGCGCGGTGCCATGGACGAAGTCTCGCGCGCCTTGCAGCAGGAACTGCAGGAACGGCTCGGCAAGGCCGGCGTGATCGTCGAGGAGGCGCGGCTCAGCCACCTGGCGTATGCCCCGGAGATCGCCGGTGCGATGCTGCGTCGGCAGCAGGCCGAAGCGATCGTCGCGGCGCGCTTCCGCATCGTCGAAGGTGCGGTTGGCATGGTCGAGATCGCGCTGGAACGCCTCCAAGAGAAGAAAACGATTCAGCTCGATGACGAGCGCAAAGCGGCGATGGTCAGCAACCTGCTGGTGGTGCTGTGCGGCGAGCAGGCGGCGCAGCCGGTGGTCAACGCGGGGACGCTGTACTCGTAGACGCTGAATGCTGAGGGCTGAGCGTTCCCATGGCTGAGAAGAAGAAGGCCATTCTGCTGCGGATTCCCGCGGATCTGGCCGACGCGCTGCAGCGTTGGTCGGCGGAAGAGCTGCGCAGTGTGAATTCGCAGATTGAATTTCTGCTGCGGGAGGCGGTACGGAAGCGGAGCGGCGGGCGCAGTCCGGCTGGGGTATCGGAATCCGCCGCGGCGGTGGTGTTTGCCGACGTTTATCCGTTCGTGCAGCAGGTGATCGGGGAGCTGCGTACGCTCGGGCTCACGGATTGGGCGCAGCGTGTGGAACGGGCGTTGTCGTTCAGCGGGACACCGGGGGAGATGCTGCTGAACCTGCGAGCGACGCTGGGAGAGCTGAAGGGCGCGGCGGTGATTCTGCCGGACGACTTGGACCGGACGGTGGGCGGGATCGTGCGCGTGTTGGCGCGGGGGGAGGATTAGAGCGGGTTGTTCACCACAGAGACGCAGAGATCGCAGAGAGGAGCAAGAAAAGCCAGACTGAGTCACTCGCCGGCGCGGCGGACGCACTCGCTGGCGCGGCGGA
>JAGVEP010000250.1 GCA_020058145.1 Phycisphaerae bacterium
CCGCGCCGGTTCCGCCCGCCGCAAAGACGTCGGACAGCGTACTGGCCAGTTTCTCCGGGTCGGCGAAGCGGACCGGAATCTCGCGAATGCCCTGCTGGGCGAGCGTATCCAGCGCTTCGATCTTCTCGAAAACCAGGGCGCGCTTGCTGGCCGGCGCCCAGACCAGGATCGAGTTCGTGGCCGAATCGGCGACGATGCGCACGTCGGTGGCACCGGAAGTCGGCGTCCCGCCGCGCGGCCCGCCCATGGTCAGGCGGCCCGCACCCCCGCCACTCGCAAACACGGCTTCGACGGCCGCGGCGATGGACTCCGCATCGCCGTTCCGGCAGACATACATCTCGGCTTCCGCAACCGCGCCTTCGATGTCGAGGGCGCGGATGTGCTTCTCGACCGTCTCCACGTCCTTGGTCTGTGCCGTGTAGATGATGGTGTTATTACGCGGGTCGCCGGAGATCGTCACGGGCCCCAGCGCAGCGGGCGAGGTGCCGCTGCTCGTGGTCCGCGGCATGCGCGGCATCCCCGGGATATTCGAGCCGCCCCCCAAGCCACCGCCGCCGCCACTACCGACCGCCGCCAAGAAGACCTCCTGAAGCAGCGGCAGAATATCATCGACGCGGGCCTTCTTGAGCGGGAAGTAGTGGATGCCGACTACATCGCGACCTTCGAGGTTCTCCATCTCCTCGATGACCCGCTCGATCAAGGCCATGACCTCTGGCGGCGCGGAAACCAGCAACGAGTTGGTAATCCCGTTTGGTACGATTTCGACGCGCTCGACCTTCGCCCCGCCCTCCACGCCCGGCACCGAGACCAGTTGCTGTTGCAGCATCTCGATAAGCTGCTGTTGTTGCTGCGGCTGGCCGGGCATCCCGGGGCGTTGTGGCACCTGCGGCGACCGTCCGCCGCCGCGGCGCTGCTGGACCTTGGAAATGCCCAGCACGTCGCTGATGTTCTGGGCGGTTTCTTCGGCCTGGAGATTCTTGAGCTGGAAGATTTTGATCTGGACTTCGCCCGGCGGGATGTCGAGCTCGCGCAGCAGTTGCACGATGTCGGAGAGGTCGGCCTCGTCGCACTTGACGATGAGGTAGTTGTGGCCGGGGTCGGGGACGATGCGCATCCGCGCGCCCGCGCCCTTCTTGCCGGTTTCTTCCGGCTTGGGACCCCCGACCATGCCGCGGAGCTGTTCCATCATTCCGCCCTGGCCGGGCTTGGCTTCTTCGCCGGGCCTGCCCTGCGGACGTTGCTGTTGTTGCTGCGGCTGCTGGATCACGATCTGCCGCTGCTGCACGTCGAACATCATGCTGAGCACTTCCGCGGCTGCGGTGACGTCGCCGTACTTGAAGCGGAAGATGCGGATGACCTCGCCGACGGTGAGGTCTTCCTCCAGCAGGTCCATGGCCTTTTCCACGTCGCCGACGTCGTCTTTCAGACCCTGGATCACGATGGTCCCGTCGGGGTTCACGAGGATGCGGGTTGGTTCGCGTTTGCGCGCCGGAGGCTCGGCCGGCGGCGCCGGCGGTTTTGGTTCCGCGATGACGGGTTTGGGCTGCGGCGCGGCCGTCGGCACTGACTTCGGCGGCTCGGCTGGAGCCTCGCCCTCCCAAGGAGCCTCGCTCACCCGATGCGTCGCTGGACTGGCGCGCAGACCCAGGGAGGCCGGCTGAGCGGTGAATATCGCGGGGCGAATGGTCACGCCGGCGCGCGGCACCCAACGCGACGCCGGTTTCTTGGCCGAGCGCAGCGCCGCGCGGCCTTTGGCGTCGCCCTGTCCGCTTAGCTCCTGCTCGATGTCATCCAGCAACAACTCCGACAGCGGCAGCCCCGACTGGAACGGCAAAACGCGCTTCTCGGACCGCGGCTTGTCCGATTTCTGCTGGCCGTTCTTTTCCCGCTCTTCCCGCTCGCGCTTGTCCTTCACGGCCTGCGGCTCTTCGCCCTCGGGCCACACGTCTATCACGAGCGTCTTTAGCTTCGGCTCGCCGGACTTCGATTCCTCGATGACGACGTTCTCGCCCTCGCGGGCCTTGATGTACTCGATCAGCCGCGACGTATCGCCGCGCGGCTTGCGCACGACGACCTTGGACTCGATCTTGGCGCGGGCGTCAAAGCCGTGAATCAGCTTCTCGACGCGCGCATACTCGCTCGGTCGACATTTCACGATGAGGTATTGGTCGAACCAGTCGGACTCGATGCTCGGCCCGCCATCCTTCTCATCCGGCAGCAGGTCGCGCACGTCCCAGGCGATGTCACTGGCCTTGCCCCGCAGCACATCGACGAAATACAACTGTCGCCCGCCAGGCAGATCGTTCTCCTCCTCCGCCGACGGGGCGGCGTCGAGCTGTTGAATGATCGCCTCGACCTGCCGCATCTTCCGCTTGTTCGCCGTGACGACCACCTCGCCGCTGTACTCGTCGGTCGAGACGCTGACGGCGTCCTGCGGATTCTTGGCGCCGCCGAACATGCCCTTCAGCGTGGTCTCGACCTTCTTCGGCGTGGTGTAGGCGATGCGGAAGACCTGCAACTCCGGGACACGCACGCTGTTGATGTCGAGGTCTTTCAGCCAGTTCTCGACCTCGGCCACGTCCTTGGGCATCCCCGCCAGCAGGATCGAATTGCTGCCCGCGTCCGCGCTGACGCGGACGGTGGACGTCCCGCTGCGGGCACCCGGGGTCCCGCTGCCGGTGCGGTTCCCGGCGATGACCCCCGCGAGAGTTTGCCCGATCTGCACCGCGTCGGCGTTATCCAGCGGCACGATGTGTACGATGTCGCCGGCCGCGACCTCCTCATCGACCATCCGGATGAGCTCAGCGGCCAACTTCTGGTAGTCGTCGGGCGCGAAGACAAATAGGCGGTTGCCCGCGCCGTCCGCCATCACCGACGTGAAGACCCGGCCTTTCCGCACGTCGCCTTCACGCTCGGCGACCTTCGCCTTGAGCATCTGATCGAGATTCTGCGCGATCTGATCCGCGCGGGCGTTCTTGAGCACGTAGGTCTTGGCGCCCGACTCGGGCCGCTCGGCGTTCTCGAATTGCGAGATCAGGCTGTCGATGAAGGGCAGGTTTTCGGCGGGGGCGATGACCACCAGCGTGTTCGTCGAGGGTTCTCCGAACGCACCGGGCTGCATCTGGCCGCTCCGCTGCGCAGGCATGACGCTGCGCAGGTAGGTCTGCACCTGCACCGCCACTTGCACGGCATTCAGCACCTTCAGCGTGTACGTCTTCACCTGCAAGCCCAGCTTGTCCGGCGCGTCCAGGTCCGCGACGAGCTTTTTCACGTCTTCGAGCTTCTTCTTGGTCGCTTTTATGACCAGCAGCCCATTGCTGACCAGCGCTTGCACCTCCTGCTGCTTGCTCTGGCCCAGCTTGGCCCCGCCACCGGCGGTCCCGAAAATCTGGTTGATCGTGGCTGCGATCTGGTTCGGGTCCCCGTGACGCAGTGCGAGCGTCACCGGCGAAAGCTCGGTCGTGTCTTCGCGATCGAGCGTCTTGATCATCTCGTCGGCCAGCGTGTGTACCAGCTTCGGCGCGTACACGATGACCTGGTTCTGCCGCGCGTCCACGCTGATCGTGATGCGGCTGGCCACATTCTGGCCCTTGGTTTGCTGAACCTGGGCGGGCAGTTGCTTGGTCAGCAGGTCTGCGACGTAGCTCGCGTCGGCGATGGCAATGGGGTAGAAGCGCCGTTCCAGCCGCAGGTCCTCGCTGCTCTCCGTGAACGTCGCCACGAGTTCGTCGATCTTCGGCCAGAGGTCGACGGGCGCGCTGACGATGATCGACTCGCTGCTCGGATCGGGGAGGAACGTGGACTTGGCCATCCCCGGCCGCGCCGCGCCGCCGATCGTGTCCCGCAACATCTGCGCGACCGCCGTCACGTCCGCTCCGGGGACCTTGACGCTCTTAACGACCAGCTCGTTGCCCTTCGGATCGTCCATCTGTTTGATGAACGCCTCGATGGCCGTGAACTTGTCCTTGGGGGCTTCGACCATGACCTGCGCACCGGCCGCCATGGCACGGATCTGCGACGCGGCCACGCCGGCTTTGCCACCACCCTTCGCCTGGCCGAAAATCGTCTGAATCGCGGTGGCAATGTCATTGGGTCCAGCGTATTTCAAGGTATAGAAACGCTGCTCGGTCGCCTGGGCGCCGATCCGCTGGTCCATTTGCAGCGCGAAGTTCTTGATCTTCTGCACATCCAGTTTGTCGCCCTGGACAAGCAGCGAGTTGGTCACCGCTTCGGCCGCAATCATTGGCCCGCCGGCGGCACCCTTGAGCCCGGTTTTCGCAAACAGCGCCTGAGCCTGCGTGGCCACCTGCGACGCGTCGGCATTGACCAGCGGCAGGATTTCCACTCTGTCCGAGACGTTTTCCACGTCCATCGACGCAATCAGCGCACCGATTTCGTCGATCGCCGGATCAATCGCATAGACGAGGATCTTGTCGCCATCCGTCTGGATCGTCACCGGCGACGCGCCCAGCACCGGATGCTGATACGTGCGATAGAAGCCCTGCAGCGTGGCCGCAATCGCCGTCGCGTTGCCCTGGGTAACCTGGAACGTCTCCAGATGCGGCGTGTTGGTCAGAGCCCGATCGTCCCACATCGCGATCGTCTGTTCGATCTTCTCCCAGTCCTTGTCCGCACAGAAGACGATCAGCAACTGGGCTTCGTCCAGCGCGATGACCTGATAGGTGTCAGCGGTGGTCCCACCGCTCGCGGGCGGCATCGAAATCACCGGCGCCCCGGGCATCTTCGCGCGCATTCCGCCGCCGCCCGGCGACGCGCGGCGCACGGTGCTGCCG
>JAGVEP010000088.1 GCA_020058145.1 Phycisphaerae bacterium
CACCACATCAAGAACAACATCGAGAACCCGCGCAACACGATCCTGATCCCCGGCTACATGGCGGCGAACACGCTGGGCCGCAAGATCGCCGACGGTGCCCAGCGGATCAGCCTGTTTCACGAGGAGTATACCGTGCGCGCCGAAGTCGCCGAGCTGCACGGCTTCAGCGGCCACGCGGACCAGGCCGAGCTGCTCAGGATGCTCGCGCCGCGGGCCACGACAACCAAGCGTGTGGTCCTGGTACACGGCGAGCCGGACCAAGCGACGGAACTGGCCAACAAGCTCCGCGCGCTCGGCTTCCGGGACGTGAGCATCGCGCGGCGCGATCAGCGGCTCAGCTTGTAGCGCCGACCCCACGCATCGTCTTATCTTGCCCCCGGCACCGCGCCGCCGTGTAATGCCGCACGTGGATGCGGTCGCGACGCACAACCTGACCAAACACTACGGCCGGCAGCCGGCGCTGCGAGAATTGAACCTGCGCGTGCCGACCGGGCGGCTGTTCGGCTTTCTCGGCCCGAACGGGGCCGGCAAGACGACCACGCTGCGCATCCTGCTGGGGCTCCTGCGCGCCACCGGCGGACAGGCCGAAGTGCTCGGCCGTGATGCTTGGCGCCATGGCCCCGCGGTGCGCCGCGAAATCGGGTACCTGCCCGGCGACATCCGGCTCTGGGATTGGCTCACCGGCCGGCAGACGCTGGCCTTTCTCCACGCAGCGCGCGGCGGCCATGACGCGACCGAAATGCTGCGCCTCGTCCAGCGCTTCGACCTCAACCTCGACCGCCGCGTCCGCGACTATTCGCGCGGCATGAAACAGAAGCTCGGCCTGATTGCCGCCCTGATGCAGCGCCCGCAACTCCTGATCCTCGACGAGCCCACCGTCGCGCTCGATCCGCTGATGCGCGAGGTGTTGTACACGGAGTTGCGCCAGGCGGTTGCCGCCGGCCGGACGGTGCTCTTTTCCAGCCACACGCTCGCGGAGGTCGAGCAACTCTGCGACGAGGTCGCGATCCTGAAGGACGGGCGGCTCGTCGAGCACGAACGCATCGCGGTGCTCCGCACGCGCGCGGTCCGGCACGTGGAAATCGGCTTCCACTCCGCAACGCCGTCCCCACCGCCCCCGCCGGAAGGGCTCAAGATTCTCGAAGCGGCGGCCGGCCATTGGCGCGGCACGTGGACCGGCCCGGTCGAACACTTGCTGGCCTGGCTGGTCCAGTCCAGCGTGTCCGATGTGACCATCGCACCGCCGGACCTGGATGAGCTCTTTCTGGCGTACTACGCGGACCGGGGAGACCGCTCATGAGCACGGCGGTCGTGCGAAAAACGCTGCGCGACACCGCGCTGCTGCTGGTCCTGCTCACGGCCGGCATCGTCGTGTTCAACATCCTGGCGGCGCGCATGCTCGTTGAGGCCGCCACCGAGCTGCCCCTGCTGCGCATGTGGCTCGACCGCCCGCTCGTACAGCTCTTGGTCCGCATGGCGTTAGGCGCCGACATGGCGGGCGAACTCACCTCGACAACCTTGTCCACGTTCGCCCTCGGACACCCGCTGTATTACGCCCTGGCGTGGACTTTGCTGCTCACCCTGGCCACCGGCGCCATCGCGGGCGAGATCGGCCGGGGCACGGCCGATCTGCTGCTCACACTCCCGGTGTCGCGCGTTGCCGTGTACGTCAGCGTATCCGTCGTGCTCGCCCTCGCGGCCGTTTTGGTCAGCGGCACCCCCTTGCTCGGTCTATGGCTGGGCCAGCATGTCTGGTCGCTCGCCGAGCCGCTCGATTTTCACCGGCTCTGGCCGATCCCGTTCAACTTGCTGGCGCTGAACCTCTGTGTCGCCGGCGTCACGCTCATGGTCTCATCCCTCGTATCCCGCCGCGGGAGCGCCGTGGGCATCGTGCTGGCCGGGATTCTCGTGTCCGACCTGGTGAACTTGCTCGCCCAGTTCTGGGATACGATTCGGCGGATCAGTTTCCTCGGGTTTCTGCACTACTACCGGCCGCTCGTAATCGCACGCAGCGGCCAGTTGCCGCTCGATGACGTGGCTGTGCTGCTCAGCGTGGCGGTGTGTGCCTGGACCATGGGGCTCTGGCGTTTCGTGCGGCGCGACATTCCGGCCGCGTAGCGACCGATCGCTTGACCGCGACAGCCGAATTGGAGTAAGAACGTCGCCGTAGATTTGGTATCCGCGGTCTGCAAGCGAGGATGAACTCATGTTTCAAGGCATCGCCAGCATCTTGGCCGCACTTCTCGGCATAATCCCGGCTCTGCTGACTGGGCTCTTTGGCCTCATCGCCTCAATCTTCGGGGCGTAGAGCCGCAGCCGGGTCCGGGTCTTTGATCGCAGATTGGCCGAGCTCGTTGACGCGCGGCGCATGTTGGATGGTGCGCGCCGCCTACCCTACCGCCCCCCGCGGTCCTGCGCAGAGCACGTCCATGACCCCGGGCACCTGCCGAGCCGCCTGCACGAACTCCGGCGTGGGATCAACGGACGTGCCCTCGCCGGCCTTGACGAGCGCGGTGTGGCCGTCCGGCAGCGCCACGTCAAGATAGAGGGGACACGAGCCACGGTAGGTCCGGCAAAGCTGCCGTAGTGCCGGCAACGCTGCGCTCGCGCCCGGGCCGCCGCCCACACGGACGAGCACCTCGCGGGCGTAAACCCGGCGCGCCTGGTCGACCGCCACGACCCGCGCGGTGCGGATGCTGGGTTCCTCGCGGCGGCGATCCACCGCTCCCTCCACGAACACCACCGCGTCCGGCCGCAGCACCGGCAGCGTCGCCGCCTGTTGATCTGGAAACACTACCGCCTCGACCGAGCCCGCGAAGTCCTCGATCTTCGCGATGACCAGCTTCTTGCCGGCCGAACGTCCGGTCTTAATCGGTACGCTGCGCACCTGTGCGACCAGCCCGCCGAGCACGAGCTGGGTGCCGTCGGGCAGCCGCGCCAGCCCGGCGGTATCCGTCGTGCTGAAGCGCTGCACGAGGTCCTCGTACTGTGTCAGCGGGTGCTTGGTGATGTAGAAACCGAGCGTCGCCTTCTCATACGCCAGCATTTCCGCGTCGGTCCACTCCTCGGTGCCGATGGGTGGCGGCTTCGGCGGAGTCGCGGCCTCAAACTCGCCGAACATGTTGAGCTGTCCGGCCCGCCGGTCGCGCTGGGCCTCCTGGCCGACCTCGATGGCCTTTTCGAGGACCAGCATCAGCGCCCGGCGCATCGCCCCGGTCGTGTCGAACGCCCCAGCCTTGATCAGCGCCTCCAATACGCCCTTGTTGATGCACGTGAGGTCGACGCGCTCGCCGAAATCATACATGTCGCGGAAACGTCCGCCCTTCCGCCGCGCCATGAGAATGGCCTGCACCGCCTTGTGCCCCACGCCGCTGATGGCCGCCAGTCCGAAGCAGATGTGGCCGTCCCTGCGTGCCTCCTGCGCCCTCCCTCCTCGGTCGGCCTCAGCTTCGTGCCTGCGTGCCTCCGGGTAAACAACGGTAAACGCCTCCTCACTCTCATTCACATCCGGGGCCTTGACCGCGATGTTCATCCGCCTGCACTCCTCGATGTATTCGGCGATCTTGTCGGTGTTGCCGCTCTCGTAGGTCAGCACCGCCGCCATGAATTCGTGCGGGTAATACGTCTTGAGGTACGCGGTCTGGTAGGCGATCAGCGCGTAGCCGGTCGAGTGCGCCTTGTTAAACGCGTAGCCGCCAAACTTGAGGATGTCTTGGAAGATCTCCTCGGCGACCGGCTGCGGGACGCCGCTCGCCAGGGCCCCCTCGATAAACGGCCCACGCTCGCCCGCAATCATCGACGCCTTCTTCTTGGAGATCGCCTTCGCCAGCCGAAACGCGCGCCGCAACGGCACGCCGCCGAGCCGATTGACCAGCCGCGAAACCTGCTCCTGGTAGACCATGATGCCGTACGTCTCGCCGAGCACCTCGGTCATAATCGGGTGCGGCGTCGTCCAGCGCTTATGGCCGTGCTTGCGGGCGATGTACTCGTCGATGTACTCCATCGGGCCGGGGCGGAAGAGCGCGTTGGCGGCGATGAGATCTTCGATCCGGTTCGGCTTCATCTTCATGAGCACGTCGCGCATGCCGCCGGATTCAAACTGGAACACGCCGCGCGTCTCGCCGCGGGCGAGCAGCTCGTAGACGCGCGGGTCCGCCAGATCGAGCTTTTCAAGATCGATCGCGACGCCGTGGTGTTTCTGGATCAGCCGCCGCGCCAGGTCAATCTGCGAGAGCGTGCGCAGCCCGAGGAAATCCATCTTGAGCAGGCCGATTTTCTCGACCGTCGGACCGTCGAATTGCGTGGTAATTTCCGTCGAATCCGCCGGCTTGTGCAGCGGCACGAGCGTATCGAGCGGCACGTCGGCGATGACGACGCCGGCCGCGTGTACGGACGCGTGGCGGGCCAGCCCTTCGAGCTTCCGCGCAATGTCCACCACCTTGCGAACCGTGGCGTCCTGGTGGTATAGCCTCTTCAGCTCCGGCTCGCGCTCCAGCGCCTTGTCGAGCGTCATTTTCAGCTCTTCGGGCACCAGCTTGGCGAGCTTGTCCGCGTCGGCGAGCGAGACATTCAGCGTCCGGCAGATGTCGCGAATCGCCGCGCGGGCCTTGAGCCGCCCAAACGTGATGATCTGCGCGACATGCCCGTACTTCTCGCGGACGTAGCTGATGACCTCCGGCCGGCGGTCCTGGCAGAAGTCAATGTCGAGGTCGGGCATCTCGTCGCGGTCCGGGTCCATGAACCGCTCGAAATACAGCCCATACCGCAGCGGCTCGGCGATGCTGATGTTCAGGCAATACCCCACCACGGTGCTGCACCCGCTGCCGCGCGCCAGCGCCGGGATGCCGCGCTCGTGCGCAAACTTCACAAAATCCCACACAATCAGAAAATAGCCGCTGAAACCCTTGCTCTTGATGACCTCCAGCTCGTAGTCGATCCGCTCCCGCAACTCGGAGGTGATCGCGCCATAACGCCGCGCCGCACCCACGTAAACCAGCTCGCGGAGATAGTCGTCGGCCGTCTTCTGCGCCGGCGGCTGAAAATGCGGCGCGAACCGCTTGGAGAAATCCAGCTCCAGGTTGCACAAATCCGCCACCCGCCGCGTGTTGTCGAGCGCTTCGGGATAGGCGCCCAGCGCCGCCGCCATTTCCGCCGGCGATTTCAGGTAAAACTGGTCGGCGTCGAAGCGGAAGCGGTTTTCGTCCGTCACGCGGGCGCGGGTCGAGATGCAGCACAGGATATCGTGCGCCTCGACGTCGTCGTGCGTCAGGTAGTGCACGTCATTGGTCGCAAGTACGCCCACCCCCAGCCGCCGTGCGAGCGCCGCCAACTCCGGGTTGATTTCCCGCTGCTCGCGCAGCCCGTGGTCCTGCAACTCGATGAAAAAGCGGTCGGGGCCGAAGATGTCGAGATACGTCTCGGCGACCGCCTTCGCCATCGCCATGTCTTTCTTCATCAGCGCCGCGGGTACTTCGCCGCCGAGGCACGTGCTGGTGCAGACGAGCCCCGCGGAGAACTCGCGGAGTACCGCCTTGTCGATTCGCGGCTTGTAGTAGAAGCCCTCCAGGTAGCCGATGCTGGTGAGTTTCAGCAGGTTGCGATAGCCGGCCAGATTCTGCGCGAGCAATAACAGGTGATAACTGGCCTCGCCCAGGCCGCGCGTCTCGCGGTCCCGGCGGTCCCCGGGGGCCATGTAGACCTCGCAGCCGATGATCGGCTTCACGCCGGCGGCCTTCGCGGCGGTGTAGAAATCGATCGCTCCGAACAGGTTGCCGTGGTCCGTGACCGCGACCGCGGGCATGTCGAAGCGCTTGGCCGCCTGCACGAGATCCTTGATCCGACACGCGCCGTCGAGCAGCGAGTATTCGGAATGTACGTGCAGATGCACAAACTGCGGCGTTTCGACGTGCGTGGGCATCGTCGCGCGTCTCCTCTCCTCATCAGGCTCAGGCCGGGCGGCCCTCATGCTATCCGACGGCCCGAGTTTCGCCACCCGATCTGCGCTGACCTCGCGGCTCTCCGCCGCCGGCAGCGCTGGTGCTCGATCGCACTCGCTGGCGCTTCGTGTTCTGTTGGGGACAGAGCGCCGGTTGCTACTGGCGCCGCAGCTTCTCAACCACCGCCGCGCGAAGCGCCTCCGGCGCGCTCATCCGCCCCGGGCCGACATCCCCGCACGCCAGCCAACCGTCTTCGGGACCGACGAAGAGGATGCCCTGTTCGCGGAGAAACGCGACGTTTCGCTGTACCGCCGGGTGTTGCCACATCCGCGCGTTCATCGCCGGCGCCAGCAGCACCGGGCACGCGGCGGCGAGCAGCAAGGTACTCACGAGGTCGTCCGCGAGGCCGCCCGCGAGCTTGCCAATGATGTTCGCGGTCGCGGGCGCCACGACGATCAGGTCCGCCGTCTCCGTCGGCCGCAGATGCTCCAGCGCCCCGGGATCGTGTGCCGCCCACAGCGTGGTCAACACGGGCCGCCCGGTCAGTGCCTGGAACGTCAGCGGCGTGACGAACCGCCGCGCGTGCCGCGTCATCGCCACGGTCACCCCGCAGCCATCCTGGACGAACTGCGAGACCAGCGTGGCGGTCTTGAAAGCAGCGATGCCCCCCGTCACACAGACGAGTACTTCCCGCCCGCGCAAGGCCGCGCCGGACGGGCCCCCGGCCGCGACACGGCCGGTACTGAGCCCGGCCGCTACCTTTCGGCCGACGCGGAGGC
>JAGVEP010000445.1 GCA_020058145.1 Phycisphaerae bacterium
CGACGGCAAGGTCGATCAGGCCGACGTCGACGCGTTTGTGCTGGCGCTCTCCGACCGGGCGGCGTACATCGCTCAGTATGGCGAGGAGAACTACGCCAACGGCGATTTCCGCGGCACAGGCACGATCGCCTTCGACGACATCAACCCGTTCCGGGAAGCTCTGTCGCAGGGCATCAAGGCCTAGCCCAACTTTCGCAGATTGGAAAAATATAACGCGATTCAACCGCCCTGGCGTGGGCGCCAGGGCCGATTTCCGGCCGCAAACGGCTGTAGTGCAGACCTACCCCGTTGAAATACCGGCGGTGGATTTGGTATCTCTGCCGGCACGATGTTCCTGCGTTGTCACACGCGCAAGAAGAACGGCAAGCTCCACCGCTACTGGAGCTTGGTCGAGTCGCGACGGGTCAGCCGCGGCGATCCGCTGCAACGGCCGGTGCTGTATCTGGGGGAGATCAACGACAGCCAGGAGGCCGCCTGGCGCAAGACGATCGCGGTTTTCGACGAGCAACGGCAACCCGTAGAGCCACTCGCGCTCTTCCCCGCCGATCGACCCCTGCCGCCCGCTGAAGTCAACGCGCTTGCGGTCGTCGTGACCGCGCTGTGCGGGCGGCGGCGCCGGGTTTGACGCCGCGGGCGGTGCTGGCGGCGTTGGCCGCCATCCAGATGGTGGACGTGGTGATCCCAACCACCGACGGGCGCGAGCTGGTGCTGCCGCGCTACACCGAGCCGACCGCCGAACAAGCCATGATCCTGCAAACCTTGAAGCTGACGCTGCCGTCCCAGCCGCCGCCGCGCATCCGCGCAGGTCAAGTCGAACTGCCGGCCGCGGCCGAACCGCCTGCCTGACGCCCTTCCCACGCGGTTTTGTAGTGCAGACCTACGGGGTCGAATCGGCCTTGGCGACCCCGCCAACGCGGTTCCCGGCACCGATCTGCGAAAGTTGGGTTAGCTTTGCGGTCGCCGTAATGGATGAGACTTGCGCCGCTAGACCGTAATAAACGACGGCCGCGTACCAGCCGCCACCGCCTATCGCGAGGGCGGATGCAAGCCGGCCCTTGACAGAGCTACGCCCCGTCAAGGGCAGGCCGAGACCGCTGAGAACAATGCTGACACTCTGCTGCATTCGGCTCTTTGCCATTGCCATTCCTCGTCGCTCGCGCCGCGCCGTGTTCGGGATCGACGCCTGGCGCAATGCCCGCCTCTCTGGTCGGGCCACGCCTGTGTCTCACGTTCCCACGCGCATGTTCTGACCTCGCTGTCCGCATCGTACCCGATTCCCACGTCGTCGCACTGCTGAATTGCACCGCTTGTGCTCGCGGCGTGGCACCAGTCCAGGTCTTCGGCACGGCAGACGCGTGCACAATCCGGCCGGCACGTCTATTCCCGGTAATTGCCGCCAATCTCCGCCCATCTCTCGCATTCCTGATTTCGCGGCCTCCTTCGCGGCGCTCAGGATGGATACTTCATCCGTGCAGACGACCTGCAAAGCTCGCGCGCTCTCCCGCCTAACTACTCCCCTCGCGTGGGGACGCGGGCCGGCGAGGTCGTGGATTTGTGAACGGTCCGAGGGGCCGCCCAGGGTTGCCAACTTCGAAGATTGCCACCCGTTCCCACGTTCCCGCGTTCCCAACTGTCCACGCCACCCCCTCTGCTGCCCCGCCACGCGAAGGTTGCCAACCGGGGGTGTCGAAAAAAGAAAACCTGGCAACCTTCGCCTGGCGACCCAAAAACTGGGTTTCGCCTACGACCGGCGTGCCACACCACCACGCGCGCCCGCAGGTCCGCGATGAGCGGCGTCAACACCGCCGGGTCGAACAGGGCGTGCGCGTCGCTGACCGTCCTGTGCGGCAGCCGCGGCAGGCCGTACTTGCGCCGGGCGCCGGCGTGGTTGAACACGTCCTCGATCCGCCGCAGGCTCTTGAGCGCGGGGCTGAAGAAGGCCACTAGGTGCGCGATCAGCAGATGATCGGCGAAGAGCGTGCGATGGCCATGCGGATCGGCAGGCCGCAGCCGGTGTAACAGGCCTTCCAGGGGCTGCAGCACACGCCGCGCAACGAGATGGTTCTCGCTGCCGGGCACCGGCTCGACCAGGCGTTCGGAGGGCGATGATCTCCGCGTCACACCGACAGTAGAACCGGTCGGCGCGCACCGCGCAACCATAATATTTACCTAACTTGCAAAGTTCTCAAATCCCGGACAGCATTGACACGGGGGTCGGGCGCTACCATTCGGACGGCCGGTACGGAGCCCGGCCGCTACGGGACGACCGGTACCTCACGGGCCGGGACAGAGTTCGGCCGCGGACCGCGCCACTTAGGCGGTCGCCTGCTCCAGCAGCGGCCGCAGCGCCTGGGCCAACTGGAGTTGCAGCAGGTCGAAGAGAAAATGCGCCGCCATCACGGCCAGGAGGCTGCGCGACCAGAGGAAGAACAGGCTCAAGGCCAGCCCGACCAGGAAAACCTGCGGAATCGCCAGCCAGCCTTGCGACAGGTGCAGGCTGGCGAAGACCAGCGTCGATATCAGCACCGCCAGGCCCCAACGACAACCCAGGCGGTGCAGCAGCGGCAGCAGGAGGCCACGAAAGACGATCTCTTCGTGAATCGCGACCGGAACGAGCAGCAACACGGTACTCAAGAAGCCGCCCGTGGAGAACAACCAGAGGAATTTGAGGCGACTGGACAAATCCGCCTCGAGTTGCGGAAAAACGGCGACGAGCACCAGCGTGCAGGCCGCAGAGAGCAGCAGGGCGCCGTACACGCCGCCCAACGCGGCCAGCCCCCAAGCGGCCTGCCGCGGGCCGTGGTCGCCGCGGATTCCGAACGCCCGCAGGGTCAGCCGGTGGTAGCGGGCGAAGAGCACCAGCGTCGCGAGGGCCGCCGTCGCATTGAGCCACTTGTCGACGGCGATCAGCGGCGCCAGAGCGTCTGCCGCGGGGCTGGCATGGCCGGTGACGACGTAATAAGCGAGCCCCACCGCGAGGGAGATGACGGTCATCGCCAGGAGTAAGCCGACGACGAGCCCGACGCCGCAGAGTGCCGCGCGTCGCGACAGAGTCAACAGATCGTGCGGGAGTGACAGCGCGGCGGTACTGGGGAGCGCGATCGGGCGCGCGAAGATCATATCCGCAAGCAGTTGCTCTTCTGGCAGAGGGGTATCGCCCATACGGCACCGAACACGATAATACCGCGACGCGCGCCGGGCGGCGCGGCGGTGGAGGCGCGGTAGCAGTGAAAGGTCGGATGCGATGCGGACCAGGCGGTGGGCTATGGGCGGGCGTCCGCACGCTGCGCCGTTGGCGCTGGAATTCCCGCGGGCCACTTGCGACTGCGCCGGTGCGCTGCAAACGCGCGGAGTGGTACCTCGTTCGCGCACGGCTCGGGGCTGGACACGACTGCGCTCGGCTGTCCGTCGTATTCAGGTACTGGCGCGACGGACAACCAAGCGGGCAAGGCTGCGTATGGCTGCACCGGACGCCCGCTGCCGTGGGTGGCGAATGGCTGGGCTGGTTGGAAACGCCTGCGCACGCCACGCATCTGCAACTCGGCCTGGGGCCAACGGCCGCCGGGCAGCCCATCACGGAGATCACGGTTTACAACGTAGCGGAGCGTGATCCGAAATGTCACCCGCTGGCCAACGTGCCGCGCTGGAGCGTTTACCAGCCACCGTTCCCGTTGGAGCGGGTGGTACTGCCGGCCAGCCTGGAGGCACTGACGCCGGTGCTCGACGGCCTGAACGCGCGAATTCTTTCGACGCCGGCGTCGCGGCAGGCCCTGGCCCAGGCCGCGCGCGGTGCGGCGTGTATCCTGGACCCGGTTTGGATCGACGAGCTCGGACTCACGCTCGCGGATGTCGAGCGCTTGGCGGCCAACTCCTGGTTGCTCGTCGATTTAGCGACGACGGCGCGGCTCGTGACGCACGCCGGGAGAGCGCGGGCGCAACTTGTCACGCACCGCGACCAGCACGGCATCATGTCGGCGCGTGTCGAGTACGCCGACGTGCCAACGCGCGGCTTTGCGCTGCAAGACGTGCTGCCGTACTCCGCGGTTGATGCTCATGGGCGATTCGCGGTGCGCGCGATCAAGGCCAGCCGCTCTTGGCGTGCGTACGCCGACGAAGCGGGTTTTGCCACGCTCCTGTCGGGTGAGACGCCGTGGGAGCGAAAGCATGGCGATGTTTTATCGGCCATACGGGCGATCGGCAGGGGCGAGCTGGTGGTGTCAGACCTGCCGTGGCTGGTAGCCGGTTGTCACGGGTCGCTGCTGGCACCGCGCGTGGCGGCACATTTGTTGCGGATGCACTTAGGATTGCCACTCGGCGACCACCTTCAGTATTGGAATCGTTGGGGCGCGGGCGACACGCTCGTGCGCGACATCGCGGACCTGCCGGGCCGCTGTCCGCCCTTGCG
>JAGVEP010000249.1 GCA_020058145.1 Phycisphaerae bacterium
AAGGCACGAAGGCACGAAGGCACGAAGGCACGAAGGCACGAAGGCACGAAGGCACAAAGGGGGTGCCCCAGCCCTTCTACAGGAAGGGGTGGGGCAGCTTGCTATTCGAACAAGCCCCGCTTGGGCGCGGCACGCGCGATTCCGGCCAGACGCGGATACGCCGTTACCAGCTCCGGCGGAACGTCCACCGGCGTGCCAGTCAGCAACGCCTTCAGCTCCAAGGCGTTCACGGGGCCCTGCCCGCGATAGTGGTTGTTCGCAAAGACGTACACGTTTTCCGCCTGGTCGCTGATCGCGTTCAGCCGCACCACCCATTCCCGCAACTCCGCCTCACTGTACAAGTAGTTGTAGCGCTCGAACGCCGGCTGGTTCTCCGCAAACCAGTGGCGGGCGTTGCGCCCGTGCAAGCGGACATAGGCGCCACGGCCAAACACATGGGTCGTTGGACCGATACAGTCGCGCAATGGCGGCTGGTCGATGTTGCAGTAGCCGCCGCATTGACCTAACTCCGCCAGCGCCTCCGGGGCCGCCCACGAGCTATGGCGAACCTCGACGAAGCGGTCATACGGGCCGAAGCTGTCGGCCAGACGCTTCAGCCAATCCACGGCCTCCGGCGTGTAGCGAAACGACCACGGGAACTGCATGAGCAGGGGGCCGAGGCGGCCGGCATCGCGAACCGGCTGCAGGGCGGTTGCAAACGCCTGCACGTCGGCGGCCGCCGGGAACTCGCCGCGCTGGTGCGTGAATATCTGCGTGAGCTTGAACGCGAAGCGGAAGTCCGCGGGCACAAGCTGCGGCCAGGCGGCGGTCATCCGCGGCGTCGGAATCCGGTAGAAACTGGAGTTGACCTCGACGGCGTTGAAGTAACGGGCCAGGTAGGCCAGCGGCTTGAACCCGCGCGGCTTGTCCGCGGGGTAGACGCGGCCCGCCCAGTCCGGGTAGCTCCAGCCGGAGGGGCCGATCCACAATCTGGCAGGCGCGGCGAGCATAGCGACGATGATAGCCCGGTTTCGGGAGCGGTGAACCAGGCCCGGAATATAGGGCGAACGACTTCCCTTGATCATGCGAGTTTGTGTAAAATTCGATTGTATCCGTGCCTTCCATGGAGTGGAGGCACCGGTCGCAGGTTTGTCGCTGCCGCGTCCCGGTCGCCGTTCCTGGTGGCTTCGACAGGGCGCGAACAAGGAGGTCAGTGATGACGCACTCGTCATCATCGAACGCCGTAGGGGCGTGCCTGATCCTGATGATCGCGACCGCCATCCTCTTGTCGGCGAGTGCGCTCGCTGCCGAGCGCATCGTGCTGGCGGAGGATTTCACCACCACCTGGGGCGTTTACTGTCCGTATGCGGGTCGCGCGCTGCACCTGCTGCTGGTCAATCACCCCACGACTCTGACCTTCGTTCAGATTCACCGCGAGGACGCGTTCGCGATCCCGTGGGGAACCAGTCGCCACGCTTACTACGGCGGCGGGACCTATCCAACAATCTGGTTCGACGGCGCGCTCCGTGCATGGGACCTCCTTGCACTGCAAGTCCTCGTTTGGTACGACCATTTCCTAGCGCTGTACGAAATGCGCCGCAACACGCCGACCGACGTTGCCCTTGACGTGGGCGGCGAGTTGCTCGGTGATACAACCTATCGAATCACGGTCCGGGTTCGCCTGGACCCCAACGGTACCGCCAAAACGGTCCGGGTCTACGTTCTGCACGCGCTCGACCACTATCCGAGCTCGTCGGACAACAGATACCGTAACTGCGTGCGTCCACCTGCCCCTCCCGATTACGTCGACGTGACCCTCGAGCCGGACGACGTGGTCGATGCGCTGGTCTGGGACTGCAGTTTCGACGCGACGAGCATGACTCGTGCGAACGACATTCGCATCCTCGCCTGGGCACAGCAGCCCGCAGCGAGCGGCGCGGAGGGCCAGGGGGGAATCTGGAACGCCCGGATGGTTTCGTGGCCCCTGTCGCCGTTGCCGCCCAGGTATGAACTGGGCGACCTGAATTGCGATGGCCTGGTCAGTTTTGACGATGTCAACGCCTTCGTCATGGCACTTTCCGACCCTGCGGGCTACCCGAACCAGTATCCCAACTGCGATTTGCTGAACGGCGACTGTGACCGGGACGGGGACGTGGATTTCGACGACATCGACCCGTTCGTTGCCCTGCTGAGCCGGGCATAGACCTTCGCGCGGCCTTCCCCGGAGACGTAGAATGTTCATGGCAGTAGCCACGCGGGTGCAGAAATGTCCGTCATAGAAAAGCAGGTTCGGAAGGCGCGACGACGGTTGACGAACAACATTTTCCTCGATCGGCTCGCGTTCGGCCTGCTGGCCGGTGCGGGGCTGTGGACGGTTGCGATTCTCGTCGTGCGGCTGCTTGCGCTGCACCTCCCGCTGTGGCAGGGGGCGTGGTGCGGCGCCATTCTTGCAGGGCTCGTTACTTTGGTCGGCACGGCCCGCGCGCGGCCGAGTCCGCTGCGCGCCGCCGTCGCGCTGGACGCTGCCGCGGGGCTCAAAGAACGCCTCAGC
>JAGVEP010000404.1 GCA_020058145.1 Phycisphaerae bacterium
ACTTGGCGGCCGGCCCCGCGGTGGTCGGTGGTCCGCGCTGGCGCGCCGGTTGTTGGCAGTGCCGCGCGTTCGTCCTACACTGCGCGGCTCGCGGAGGAGCCCGGCGCATGAGTGTCCGCAATCTCGACTGTCTGTTCAAGCCGGAGTCGGTGGCCGTCGTCGGCGCGTCGAACAGCCCCAAGAGCATCGGGGGGATCGTCCTGCGGAATCTGCTGCGGGCCGGGTTCGCTGGGCCGATCATGCCGGTGAACCCGAAATACCAGGCCGTCGCGGGGGTGCTCGCGTACCCCGACGTGGCACACCTGCCGGTGCCGCCGGACGTGGCGATCCTCTGCACGCCGCCGGCGACGATTCCGGACCTGATCCACCAGCTCGGCGCGCGCGGGACGCGCGCGGCGATTGTCATCACGGCCGGACTCTCCGATGTGAAGCACACGGACGGCCGCACGATTCAAGCGGCGATGCTTTCCGCAGCGCAGCCGTATACGTTGCGGATTCTGGGGCCGAATTGCGTCGGTCTGCTGCTGCCCAACCGCGGCCTGAATGCGACGTTCGCACACGCGGAGATCGGCCCCGGCTCAATCGCCTTCGTGTCGCAGTCCGGCGGGTTCTGCACGGCGACGCTGGATTGGGCCCGTGGCCGCGGGATCGGGTTCTCGCACTTCGTCTCGCTGGGCAACAGCGCGGACATCGACTTCGGCGACGTGCTCGACTATCTCGGCAGCGAGCCGGAGACCACCGCGATTTTGCTGTACATGGAATCGATCGGGGCGGACGAGGCCCGCAAGTTCATGTCCGCCGCGCGGGCGGCCGCCCGCAACAAGCCGGTGGTGGCCATTAAGGCGGGTCGCAATCCGGAAGGCGCGCGGGCGGCACATTCGCACACCGGCGCGCTGGCGGGCGCGGACAACGTGTACGATGCGGCGCTCCGTCGCGCAGGCATTCTCCGCGTGTTCATGCTCGACGAGCTGTTTGACGCGGTCGAAACGCTGGCCCGCGCGAAACCGCTGCTGGGCGAGCGCCTGGCGATTCTCACCAACGGCGGCGGACCGGGCGTCATCGCGACCGATGCGCTGATCGCGGACCGCGGGACGCTGGCCGAGTTTTCGGCCGATACGCTGCGCCGGCTCGACGAGTTGCTGCCGTACACCTGGTCGCACGGCAATCCGGTGGACATGATCGGGGATTCGGACCATCGCACGTACATTGGCGCGCTGCAAATCCTGCTCGACGATCCGGGTATCGATGCGATTCTGGTCATGAACGCGCCCAGCGCCCTGGCACCGCCGGAGGAGACGGCGCGGGGCATCGTAGACGCGCTCCGGGCGGTCCAGCGGCCGATCCTGACGAGTTGGTTGGGGGGGGAGGCGGCCGGGCGGGCACGGCGTGTGTTCTCCGCGGCCGGCATTCCGACCTATGACACGCCCGAGAACGCCGTGCGGGCCTTCATGCACATGGTGCGCTATCGGCGGAACCAGGAGATTTTGACGCAGGTGCCGGCGTCGGCCCCGACGGACTTCACGCCGACGCCGGGTGCGGCGCGGGCGATCATCGAGGTGGCGCTGGCCGAGGATCGCGAGCTGTTGACCGAGCCGGAGGCGAAGCAAGTCCTGGCGGCCTACGGTATTCCGGTGGTCGAGACGCGTGTCGCTACGACGCCGCTCGAAGCCGCGCAAATGGCGGAGCAGATCGGTTTCCCGGTTGCACTGAAGGTCCTGTCGCCCGACATCACGCACAAATCCGACGTCGGCGGGGTCGTGCTCGGACTGGACGCTTCGGACGACGTCTGGCAAGCCGCCGTGACCATGCAGACGCGTATCGCCAAGCGCTTGCCCGCGGCGCAGCTCACCGGTTTCACCGTGCAACGGATGGCCCAACGGCCGCGCGCCCACGAGCTCATCATCGGCGTGAGCACCGATCCGATTTTCGGGCCGGTCCTGCTGTTCGGCCGCGGCGGGACCGCGGTCGAGGTCATCGCCGACAGCGCCACGGCCTTGCCGCCGATGAATATGAGCCTGGCGCGGCACATGATCGCGCGGACGCAAGTGTTCAAGCTGCTCAAGGGCTATCGCGACCGGCCGCCGGCGGACCTGGAAGCGATTTGTTTGACGCTGATCCAGGTTTCGCAGTTGCTCGTGGATCGGCCGGAAATCGTCGAGCTGGACATCAACCCCTTGCTCGCCGATGAGCACGGCGTCGTAGCGCTCGATGCGCGGATTCGCGCCGTGCCATGCGGCAGCACGGGCATGGCCGGCGGCAAACGGCTGGCGATTCGGCCATATCCGCGCGAGCTGGAGGAGACAATTCGGCTGCGGTCGGGACAGGAGGTCTTCGTGCGTCCGATTCGGCCGGAAGACGCCCCGATGCACAAGCGATTCCTGCAGCGGATCACCCCCGAGGACCTGCGGTTTCGGTTTCTGGGTGTCATTCGCGACGTGCCGCCCTCGGAGATGGCCCGACTGACGCAGATTGACTACGACCGCGAGATGGCGTTTATCGCGATTGCACCGGGTGCGGGCGGCGAGGAGGAGACGCTCGCGGTGGTGCGGACCGTATCGAATCCCGACAACACCAAGGCGGATTTCGCGGTCATGGTGCGTTCGGATCTCAAGCGCAGCGGCCTGGGCACGACTCTGATGCAGAAGATGATTCGCTATTGCCAAAGCCGCGGCACGCAGGAGATCGTCGGCGAGGTGCTGGCAGAGAACCAGGCGATGCTGGACCTGGCGCGGCGGCTGGGGTTCACCGTGCGGCCGCTGCCGGAGAAGGGGCGGTGCGAGGTGCGGATGAGATTGTGAGGACGCCGCTGCGAAGGGACGAAGAGACGAAGGGACGAAGAGACTTCATCGTGGAGCGGCAAGCGGCCGGGCTGCCGCAGACCGCGGCGCCGAAGCGGCAGCCGTGAATCCTCTTCGCCCCGACGGGGCGCCGGACCG
>JAGVEP010000195.1 GCA_020058145.1 Phycisphaerae bacterium
CGGCCTGGCGGGCCGCACGCTCGGGATCGTGGGTTGGGGTGCGGCCGGGCGCCTGGTGGCGCAGGTGGCCCGTGCATTCGACATGCGCGTCCTGGCGTGGTCCCCGGCCCTGACACCCGAAGCCAGCCCGGACCTGGCGGTGGAATTCTGCAACTGGCCGCGCGAACTGGCGCGCGAGTGTGACATTGTCACCGTGCAGGCGATCGAAGGTGAGTTGGAGCCGCTGGTCGACGCCGATTTCCTGCAGAGCCTGCCCGAAGGTGCCTACCTCGTACACGTCGGGCGGGCCGGCACGGTCGACGAGGTCGCGCTGGCACACGCCGTGGAGCAGCGCCACCTGCGACTGGCGCTGGACGTGTTCACCTCCGAGCCGGCCGGAGAAACCAGCCGCTTCCGCTGTCGCCTTTGTGATCTGCCCGGCGTCATCGGCACCCAGCACATCGCCGAACTGACCGCACAGGCCCGCCTGGCTACGGCCAGCGAGGTGGTCCGGGTCGTGCAGGCCTTCGTGGTGTCCGGCGAGGTTCTGAATTGCCTCAACCTGTGCGACCGCAGCCCCGCAACCTGGCAACTCGTCATGCGCGTCCGCGATCAACCTGGCGTCATGGCCGCGGTCCTCGACGTGGTCCGCGCCGACGGCATCAACGCGCAGGAGATCACCAGCCGCGTGTTTACCGGGGCCAAGGCGGCCTGGCTGACGATCGCGCTCGACGAACGGCCCAGCACCGAGGCGCTGGACGCCATCCATGCCTTGCCGAACGTACTGCACCTGGAACTGCGGGCCGTGGTCTGATACGCTGTGGTCCGGCGGCGTCGGCACCCCGTGGCGGACGCAGAACGTCGGTGAAGCCAGCGTTCGTCGCTGGCGTGCAACGTCCGCCACGGGGGGCGGACAGTACGTCGGGCTCGGAGGCCCGACGCTACATTGGCAACCAGCGGCGACGAACTTGGTATAAGGACGTGGAAACACGATGAACTGCCGGGAAGGCCGAATGTCGAGGCATCGTCTTACACTCTGCGCCGTGGCGCTGGCGGGCCTGGGGGCGCTGCCGTCGGTCGCCCAGACCCCGGTGCCCGCCACCGGTTCTGGCGGTGCGCTGCGCGCCGAGATCCTGCCGGCCAAACCCCTGTTCAACCCCGACTGTCCGGTCCGGGTGCGGTTCACGCTCGTCAACACGTCGGCCGAGCCGGTCAGCATCCCGCTCGACGCGCCACTCGCCACGGACGTCGCCGGTCTGCCGCTGCAACTGGTGTTCGGCGGCGGAGAACTGCACTTCCTGGCGGTGATCTACGAGAGCGAATCCCCGAAAGAGATTCCCCCACCCGCCGCGACGCCAGCCAAGCCGGACGCGCCGCGGTCGCTGCGGCTGGGCGCGCATGGCACCGTTGGCGTTGAACTGGACTTGCGCCGGTACTACCAGGCGGTGCGATACGCCGGCAACTATAAGCTCGAGTGGCGGCCGCTGGGCGGCGCGGCAGGCACGGTGACGGCGGAGTTTCGCGTCGAGCCGCGGAAAGACGCGGTGCTGGTCACGGATCTGCCGGGGAAGATCACGTTCGCCCTCGATTATGACGCCGCCCCGCTCAACGTCGAGAACTTTCTGGACTTGGTCCGCGACGGATTCTACAACGGCCTCACGTTTCACCGTGTCATTCCCAGCTACCTGATTCAGGGCGGGTGCCCCAGCGGCGACGGCAAGGGCCTTCGGAAGGGCGGTAAGCTCGTACCCGGCGAATTCCGTCCCGAGGTCCCCATCGACGCCGGGACACTCGCCATGGCCCACAAGCCCAGCGACCCGAATTCTGCCAGTTGCCAGTTCTTCATCGCCCTCGGCCGGCTGCCCGATTTGGATGGCCAGTACACCATCATTGGCCACACCCGCGACGCCGAGAGCCTCCGCACGCTCCAGCAACTCACCGAAGTCTCCACCGATCGACGGGATCGACCGCTGTCGCCCCTGGTGATCCGGTCCATCAACCTGATCGCGGCGGAGTCCACCCGGACACGTGAACTGGAGAGCAACACGGACGAGGCCTCCGTCCCGGCGGACACCCGGACCAGGTAATCGCGACGTCAACCGGATGACAAGCGCCGATCCCTACCACCGCCGATGCGGCGTGAACCGTCGGCGCCGCGCCCCGAGCAGGGCGGGCAGCACCAGAACCAGCGCCCCCAGCAGGCCGGTGGCCGCCGCAGTGGCGAGCGACTCAGCGAGCATTCGCGACCACGACACAGCCGCGTCTTGCCAGTAGCGCTGGTGCAGATGCACCAGAAGCTGCAGCGGAAAGACAGCCACCAGTCCGACGAGCCAGCGCACCCACCACACCTCGCGATTGACGTGCTCGCGCAGATAGGTGAGCAGGAGCACCATCAGCCCCAAGGCCAGCGCGTGCAAACCCAGGGGACCTGCGCTGCCCACATCCTGTAGAAAGCCCGTTATCCAGCCGGCCAGGCGCGCTTCGACCGGCGGCGCGGACCAGGCACAAACCAGGGCGAGCACGACCAGCAAATCGACCGCGGGCGGCGCGATGTGCCGTAGCAGCGTCGTCTGGATGAGGTACGTGATCAGCAGCGCAAACGCGAAACGCCACCAGGGCATCACGGCTCCCTCTGCCGCTTGGGGAGCGCGGCCGGCCGACTCGCCGCCGGCTGGCCTGCCGGGGCGGTCGCACTCCCGGACGGAATCTGCCCGGTCGCGCGCGGGACCGCGAGCGGCGTGCCGCGACCGACAATGGTGCGCCCGTCCTGCCGGACATAGCTGAAGCGCACCTCGATTTCGCGACCGCTGAGATCGAGCTCCTGCGGCCAGCGGAGCACTAAGACGTAAGAGTCGCCGAGTACGGAGCGCTTGACGATCCGTAAGCCTTCGGCCTGCCGCTGGTCGAATGACCATTCGTACGCCGGCGTACGCGCGTACGTGCCGTCGGGCCGGCGGTCGCGACTGAAAACCTGCGCCTTGATCAGGCCGGGGACAAAGCAGCCCCCTTTTCCGCCGGCGGGGACAAAATACACGCGCGCAGACAGGCCGTTCACGCGCCCGACTTCATCCCGCAGCCAAGGCTCGACGGGGTAGAAGTGGTAGACCGTCACGATGTCGTCGCCCGACCCGCCGGGGGCGACGCAGCCGGTCAGAAGGAGGAGCAGTCCGACGCCGAGCAGCAGTGCAGGTTGCCAGGCCCTTCGGAAGCGCGGTCCGCGTACCTTGTCCGTTACCTTCCTGGTGCTCATGGCGTCCGGGCGGTTCCTCAGAGGCCGACGGCTAGCGTCGTGTCTCGTAAGTTCGTTCCATGATTCGGCATCCTCGAGTTCGCGGTACCGTCGCCC
>JAGVEP010000239.1 GCA_020058145.1 Phycisphaerae bacterium
GCTCGGGGCTCGTTTCCCGCTCGCTCGCGCTCGGGGCTCGGATGGACTGCCCCGCCGGAGGTGTCACGGACCCCCAGCGAGAATCCCGCGCCGCGGGCCTTGACCTGCGGGTAGCGCCCGTTAAATATCCCGATCTTGGGCGACCGAAGGAGGTTTGGCTCATCGCCGTGTTCACCTTTCCGAAGTGGACCAACAAACTGCCGGTGCTCATCGCCGTCGCCGTCGTGGGCGGCTCACTCTATGCGGCGTTGCTGGTCGCCTATGGGGCGTCGACCACGGCCACCGCGGTCGGTTATGCGCCGCACCAGCCGATCGCTTACAGTCATGCGCTGCACGCCGGCGAGCTCGGCATGGACTGCTGCTACTGCCACAGCACCGTGGAGCAGGCCGCGCACGCCGCGATTCCACCGACGCAGACGTGCATCAACTGCCATAGCCGGGAACATGGCGTGCGCCAGGACAGCCCGAAGCTCACGCTCTTGTACGAGGCCTTCTACGGCAGCGAGCGCCAGCCGGCCGGCATGCCGATTCCCTGGGTACGCGTCCACGACCTGGCCGACTACGTATTCTTCAACCACAGCGCCCACGTCACGCGCGGCGTCGGCTGTGTCACCTGCCACGGCCGCATCGATCGCATGGACGTGGTCTACCAGGCCCAGCCGCTGAGCATGAGTTGGTGCCTCGAGTGCCACCGGAACCCGGCCCCGAATCTGCGCCCGCTGGAAGCCGTCACGAACATGACCTGGGCCCCGCCGGCCGAACCCGACGGTGAAGATTTCGGAAAAAAACTGCTGAAGCTGTATAACATCCGGAGTAGCGAGTATCTGACAAGCTGTTCGACGTGCCATCGGTAGGCCGTGCGCGTCAGCAGCCCGTAACGCGTGGTCCACCGGGGCGAACTGCCCCGCTATATAGCTGGTGCCGAGAGGCTCAATGACGAGATCGCAGGCGGGACCTGTCTATTGGCGCAGTCTCGACGAGTTGGAAAACACGCCGGCATTTCGGCGCTTGGTTGAAGGCGAATTCCCGGGTCTGTGGGACCGGTATTCGACCGGCCGGCCGGAGGGCGACACTACGCGCCGCCAGTTTCTCAAGCTCATGGGCGCTTCGTTTGCCCTCGCGGGCTTGACCGGGTGCCGCTGGCCCAAGGAGAACATCGTCCCAGCCACCCGCCAGCCGGGCAATCGCATCCCCGGCGCGGCGGTGCAGTATGCGACCGCCTTCGACTTCAACGGCGCCGCAACCGGGCTGCTGGTAACGAGTTACGACGGCCGCCCCATCAAGATCGAGGGCAACGACAAGCATCCGTTCAGCCGAGGCCGCACGAGCGCTTGGATGCAGGCCAGTATCCTGGACCTGTACGACCCTGATCGCGGCCAACAGCCGGTCGAGCGGTCGGGTGCGACGCGCCCGCGGGAGGGCGCGGCTCCTGCCGAGCCGCACAGGGTCGTCACCCACACTTGGGACGAGTTTCAGGTGTTTGCCCGTAGTCACTTCACCGCCCTGCGTGATACTGGGGGGGAGGGCCTCTGTGTCCTCAGCGAGTCCTCATCCTCGCCCAGCCTCGCCGCTCAGAAAGCCCGCTTGCTAGAGGTTCTCCCACGCGCAACCTGGTACGAATACGAACCTATCTCGCGCGACAACGAACGTGAGGGCGCCCGGCTGGCCTTTGGCCGACCTTATCGCACGCACCTGCACTTCGACAAAGCGGATGTCATCGTCTCCCTCGATAGCGATTTCCTGATGCTGCACCCCGCCGCGGTGCGGTACGCGGGCGATTTCGCCGCCCGCCGCCGAGCCGACGACGGCACGATGAACCGGCTGTATGCCCTAGAAGGCAACCTGACCCTTACCGGCAGTAATGCCGATCAGCGCTGGGCAGTACGGCCATCGGCGATGCCCGCGTTGGCACAGCGCCTCCTGCAACATGTATGGCTGGAGCTCGGGTCCAGCCTTCTCCGCCAGTTCGAGTTGCCCTCGGCTTGCGGCATATCGGCCGCCGCGCTGTTGGCGGTTGCAAGGGACCTCGCGGCCCATCGTGGCCGGAGTATGGTCATCGCTGGCCAACAGCAGACGCCGGAAGTGCATCACGTTGCCCATTGCTTGAATCATCTCCTGGGCAATTTCGGTCCGACGGTCAGATACACGGAGGAACCTGACGGCGATCGCCCGACGCATGTCCACGCCATCGCACGATTGACTGAGCGCATCCAAGCTGGCGACATCGGCACGCTTGTGATTCTGGGCGGCAACCCCGTGCATAACGCGCCGGCGGACGTGCACTTCGCGGAGACGCTCGACAAAGTTGGAACCAGCCTTCACCTCAGCAACTACGACAATGAGACTTCAAGACGCTGTACGTGGCATGTTCCGGAGGCGCACTACCTCGAAAGTTGGGGCGACGCCCGCGCGTGGGACGGGACCCTAAGCATCGTCCAGCCGCTAATCGAGCCGCTCTATGGCGGACTGACGCCGATCGAGTTGCTCGCGCTAATCGCGGGCGACAAGCTCGTCAAAGGGCACGACATCACGCGACGGACCTTTCAAGAACTTCTCAAACCCGCTGACTTTGACCATGCGTGGAACTTGGCGCTGCACGATGGCGTTGTTCCAGACTCCGCGTGGCCACCAGCATTCCCGGATGATCCACCTCGGCCCGAGTTCCGCTCGCCCGAGCCCAAGGACGGCTTCGAAATCGTCTTCACCCCGGACTACAGCGTGTACGACGGGCGCTTCGCGAACAACGCCTGGCTCCAGGAGTGGCCCGACCCGATCACCAAGCTCACCTGGGACAACGCGGCCCTCCTTGCGCCGGCCGATGCGGCGAAACTGGGCGTCGAGAAGAGCGGCGACAACCTCGAAATCACGCTGGCCGGCACCGCCCCGCTGACGATTCCCGCCTGCGTGGTTCCCGGGCACGCAGTCGGGGTCATCACGCTGCCGCTCGGCTACGGCCGCGGACCGGCGGGTGGCAAAGTCGCAGACGGTACCGGCTTCGCCACGTATGACCTGCGCCAGACCGCCGCCCAGCACTGGGCTACGGCCCGCGAAGTGCGCCGCAAGTCCGGCGCGCACGAACTCGCCACGACGCAGGACCATCACGCGATCCGCTCCAAAGTCGGCGATCAGGAAGAGCAGCTCCGCATCCCGGTGCTCGTGCGTGAAGCCACGCTCGAACACTATGACGAGCACCCCGATTTCGCCCAGCACGTCGTCCACCTGCCCAAGCTCGAATCGCTCTGGCAGGAAAAGCAGTACAACGACCACAAATGGGGCCTGGCGATCGACCTCACCGCCTGCATCGGCTGCGGCGCGTGCGTCGTCGCCTGCCAGGCCGAAAACAACATCCCGGTCGTTGGCAAGGACGAGGTCGCCAAGGGCCGCGAGATGCACTGGATTCGCGTTGATCGGTATTTTCGACAGGCGCAACGCACCGGGGACGAGCACGCCCACGCGAACCAGGCCGCTCCCACCGATGTCCAGGTCGTTAACCAGCCCGTCGCCTGCGTCCATTGCGAGAACGCACCCTGCGAACAGGTCTGCCCCGTCGCCGCGACCGTACACGACGAGGAAGGGCTCAACGTCATGGTCTACAATCGCTGCATCGGCACGCGCTACTGCGCGAACAACTGCCCCTTCAAGGTGCGGCGGTTCAACTGGTTCTACAACCAGCACGGGCCGTATCATCCGCGCTCGCAGAAGGACGGCGAATCCCCCGCACCGGGCTTGTTGCCGCACGCCAAGCTGACGCCCATCGAGATGATGGGCAACAACCCCAACGTTACGGTGCGCAGCCGTGGCGTAATGGAGAAGTGCACGTTCTGCGTGCAACGGATCAACGCGGTCAAGATCAAGGCCGCCAACGAGCGCTGGACCAGTATTCCCGACGGGCTGATTACGCCGGCGTGCGCCCAGGCGTGCCCGACCGACGCCATCGTTTTTGGCGACCTGAACGACCCGCACAGCCGTGTGCGGAAGCTGCACGCTCACAGCCGCGCGTATGGGTTGCTGGAGGAACTGAACATCAAGCCGCGGACCAAGTACTTGGCCAAGTTGCGGAATCCCAATGCGAGCGACACCCTTGGTTGATGGTTTCTAATGGCTGCTGCTGTCGGCGAAGTAGATAACACGATCGACATTCCCGGCCAGCGGGCTGCGCTGATCCTCGGCGGCCACGATTTCGGCTCGCTGACCGCCGCCGCCTGCGCCCCGTGGGAAGCGCCCCGCCCACCGCGGGCCTGGTACGTCGCCTTCACGATTTCGGTTGCGTTGCTCGCCGTCCTCGGCGCGATGATTTTCTACCTCGTCTTCAACGGCGTCGGCGTCTGGGGTCTCAACAACCCAGCCGGCTGGGGTTTTGACATCACCAATTTCGTGTTCTGGGTTGGAATTGGCCACGCCGGCACGCTCATATCCGCCATCCTGTTCCTGTTCCGCCAGAAATGGCGCACCAGCATCAACCGCTTCGCCGAGGCGATGACGATCTTCGCCGTCATCTGCGCGGGGCTCTTCCCCGGCATCCACGTCGGCCGTATCTGGCTCGCCTATTGGCTGGCGCCGCTGCCGAACCAGATGGGCATGTGGCCGAATTTCCGCAGCCCGCTGCTGTGGGACGTGTTCGCGGTCGGCACCTACGCAACGGTCTCGCTGATGTTCTGGTACGTCGGCATGATCCCCGACCTGGCCACGTTTCGCGATCGCGCGAAAACCAAGTGGAAACAGGTCATTTATGGACTGTTGGCACTGGGCTGGACCGGCTCTTCCCGTAATTGGCATCGCTTCGAGCGTGCCTACCTGATCCTGGCCGCCCTCGCCACGCCACTGGTATTGAGCGTACACTCCGTCGTCAGCTTCGACTTCGCGGTGTCTGTGCTGCCCGGCTGGCACACGTCGATTTTCCCCCCGTACTTCGTGGCCGGCGCCATCTTCGGCGGCTTCGCGATGGTTCTGACGCTCGCGATTCCGGCCCGCGCGCTGTTTGGCCTGAAGGACATCATCACCCCGCGCCACCTGGAGAATTGCTGCAAGATCCTGCTGCTGACGGGCTGCATGATCGGTTATGCGTACCTGATCGAGAAGTTCATGGCGTGGTACAGCGGCAATTCCTATGAGGGCTTCATCTTTCGGGCCCGCGCCCTCGGACCCTACGCCTGGGCCTATTGGACGATGATCGGCTGCAACGTGCTCGCCCCCCAACTGTTCTGGTTCAAATGGGCCCGCACGAACCTGGTGGCCATGTTCCTGGTCGTCATGGCCGTCAACGTCGGCATGTGGTTCGAGCGCTTCGTCATCATCGTCTCCTCGCTGTCACAGGATTTCCTGCCCTCAAGCTGGGACATTTACCACCCGTCGCTCGTCGAGATTCTGACGCTGGCGGGCAGCTTCGGCTTGTTCCTCGCGCTTTTCCTGCTGTTCTGTCGCTTCCTGCCAATGATCGCGATGGCCGAAGTCAAGACCGTCATGCCCCACGCCGACCTGCACGCGCATCCGCACGCGCATGTGGCGCCGCACCGGGCCTTCGACTACAACCCGGACGAGTTTGATGCGGGCCGCGGGGGGGCCGCGGCGCGCCGCTCACCAAGGGGGCCGTCGTGAAACACGGCACAAAACCGCGGCCACCCGCCGGTCCCGAATTGCACGGCCTGCTGGCCGAATTCGATTCGCCGGGCGCACTGCTGACCGCCGCCGAGCGCGTCCGTGATGCCGGCTATACCAAATGGGACACTCATTCCCCGTTCCCCGTCCACGGAATCGACGAGGCGATGGGCATTCGGCGGACGCGTCTGCCCTGGCTCGTTTTTGTGTTCGGCGTGCTCGGCTGCGTCACGGGACTCGCTTTGCAGTGGTGGACCAACGCCTCCGACAGCCGCGAATTCTCGTTCCTGCCCGCGCATCTCCAGGGCTACGCCTTCGAGATCGGCGGGAAGCCACTCTTCAGTCTGCCGGCCAACATCCCGGTCATCTTTGAATTGACTGTACTGCTTGCCGCGCTCGCCACGGTCATCGGCATGTTCGCGATGAACAATTTGCCACGGCACCATGCCCCGCTGCTGGCGCAGGAGCGCTTCAAACGGGCAACAACTGACCGCTTCTTCGTCTTCATCACCGCGGCGGATCCGAAATTCAATGCGACCCGGACGCACCATTTGTTGTCCGGGCTCGGCGGCTCCGCGGTAGAAAGCGTCGCAGCCAGTTCTGAGCCGGCGCACCTTCCGCGTTCGCTCATTTACGCGACCACGATTGTCATCTGCTTGCTGCTGCTACCGCCGCTTTTCGTGGCCAAGGCCCGCTTCACGAAGTCCGCCGAGCCGCGCATTCAGCTCATCCGCGACATGGGCAACCAGGAACGCTACAAGACCCAGCAGGTCCACGCCTTGTTCGTTGACAACCGCGCCATGCGGCCGCAAGTGCCGGGGACGGTCGCCCGCGGCGATCTGCGCGACGACGCCCACTACTACGAAGGCAAAGTGAGCGGCGATTGGGCCACCACCTACCCGCCACAGCTTGAAATCAGCGAGTCCTTTGTGCGCCGCGGACAGCAGCGCTTCAACATCTATTGTGCCGCGTGTCACGGCCTCGGCGGCGCGGGCGACGGCATCGTGTCACAGCGTGCGCTCGCCCGCGACACCCCTGGCTGGACCGTACCGACTTCGCTCGTCAACCAGACCGTCATCGAGCGACCGCTGGGGCACATCTTCAACACGATCACGAACGGCATTCGCACGATGCCGCCCTATGGCGACCAGATACCTGAGCAGGACCGCTGGGCTATTATTGCGTACGTGCGTGCCCTGGAGCGCAGTCAAAACGCGCACCTGGAAGACGTGCCGGTCGAATTGCGTCCGGAGTTGCGGTGAACCCGAACATGCCACAATCTGAGCTCAGCGCGTCGCGCGACTTCCGCCGCCCCGCCGCCCGCGTGGCTGGCGTGGCCTGCGTCGTCGGCATCGCCGGGCTCGCTGCCGGAGTTGCCAGTGGTTATTCCGCCGGCTGGGAAGTCTTCTTTCGCTCGTACCTGCTCAATTACTCCTTCGTATTGAGCCTCGCGCTTGGGGCCCTGTTCTTCGTTTTGCTCCAGCACCTGGTGCGCGCGGGCTGGAGCGTCTCGCTCCGCCGCCTGGCGGAATTCGCTGCCGGCACTTTGCCGGTTCTCGCGCTGCTGTTCCTGCCGCTCGTCATCCCGCTCTGGAAGGGGATGCCGGGCGTCTGGATGTGGTCCGCTCCGGACGTGGTGGCGGCCGACCCCGTGCTCCAGGCCAAAGCGGCCTATCTCAACGTGCCGTTCTTCCTCGCGCGGTGCGCGTTCTATTTCCTCGTCTGGTGCGTGCTGGCCCGTTACTACCTCCACCAGTCCGTGGCCCAGGACACCGACGGCCAGCCGCGGCGGACGCTCGCCATGCAGTGGTGGAGCGCTCCGGGGATGCTGCTTTACGGCCTCACGGTCACCTTCTTCGCGATCGACGCGCTGATGTCCCTGAATCCCCACTGGTTCAGCACGATCTGGGGTGTCTACTTCTTCTCCGGCTGCCTGGTCGGCTTCTTCGCCTTCCTCGCCTTGCTGGTCTACCTGATTCAGGGCCGCGGCCAGTTGGCCAGCCACATTACCGTCGAGCACTACCACGACATCGGCAAGCTGGCGTTCGGCTTTGTCGTGTTCTGGGCCTACATCGCGTTCTCACAGTACATGCTGATCTGGTATGCGAATATCCCGGAGGAAACGGTCTGGTACCTGCCGCGCCAAGGAGATACCTGGTGGCTCTCGGTCAGCCTCCTGCTGCTCTTCGGCCACTTCGTCGCCCCGTTCCTGGCGCTGATTTCCCGCGGCCCGAAACGCCGGCCGGGTCTGTTGGCCCTGGCGGCCGTTTGGCTGCTGCTGATGCACTGGCTCGATCTCTACTACATCGTGACGCCACGCCCCAGCGGCTTTGCTGCGCCTGCGGCCCCGCTGCACCTGACCGATCTGACGCTGTTCGTCGGCCTCGGCGGGCTGTTCGTGGCGGCCCTCGTGTGGCCGATGACCCGCTGGTCACTGATCCCCGAGCGTGACCCGCGACTCCCCGAAGCCCTCGCGTTCCGCAACATATGAGCACCACGGCATGAGCGACCACGGCGACCCCCAACCCTCCGCGACCCTTGTGGTCACCTTCGTCGGTGCGATTGCCGTGCTGGCGATCGTCGTGCTGTCGCAGGCCTTGTTCTTTGGCGTGCAGCGGATCGAGGACCAGCGCAAGCTCGTTGCCGCCACGCCGGACGAGTTGCGTAATCTGCAAGCGCTGCAATTGGAGCGCATCAGCAAGTACAGCTATCTTGATCCGAACGCCGGGCTGGTGACGATCCCCATCGACGAGGCCATCTCGGCCTATGTTCGCGAACTGAAGAATCCGCCCGCGTCCGCGCCCGCGACGAATGCCGCTGGGCCTACCACCACGAAGCCGTCCGGGGGTATCACACCGTGAATTCGGCCCGCAAACATGTGTGCCCGTCGCTGACGGCCCTCTGGCTGGCCATTGGCACGCTCAGTCCCGCGCTCTGGGGCCAGCAGGCCACCCCGTCGTCCCAGCCCGCCGCCGACGATTTCGCCACGGCCCAGGATCGCGCCGAGCCGGCACCGGAAGAGGTGCGCAACGTCGGCATCGACGAGCACCTCGACGCCCAATTGCCGCTCGACCTCGAATTCGTCGACCATACCGGGAAGGCCGTGCGGCTCCGCGACTACTTCGACAATAACCGCCCCGTAATTCTGACGCTGAATTACTACAAATGCCCGATGCTGTGCGGCCTGATACTCAATTCGCTCGCCGACACGCTCAAGGAACTCGATTGGACCGCCGGCGACCAGTTCCGCGTGCTCACCGTCAGTTTCGACGCGTCGGAGACCCACCATCTGGCCAACGTGAAACGCCAGAATTACCTTGAGTACTATGGTCGGCCACAAGCCGCCCGGGGCTGGGAGTTCCTGACCGGCCGCCAGAAGAGCATCGATCGCCTGCTCGCCGCCACCGGTTTTCGCATCCAGTGGGATACGGCTGGGCAGCAGTGGGTACACGCCGCGGCGCTCATCATTTGCACGCCGGATGGCCGCATTTCGCGGTATTTGGTGGATATTGTCTACCCGCGTCAGACCGTGCGGCTGTCGCTCGTCGAGGCTTCGGAAGGCAAGATCGGCACGGCGCTGGACCATATCTTGCTGTACTGCTACCACTACGACGGCAAGGGCGGCTATGCGCTGGCCGCGCTTAACCTCGTGCGCGCCGGCGGCGGTGTGACGCTGGCGGTCGTGGGTGTCTTCCTGGCCATTCTCTGGCGTCGCGAACGCCGCCGCGCCAAGGCGTTGACTGCAACAGCATGAATCAGCTAATCGCCAGCCTGCTGCTCGCGCAAACGCGCACCGACCTGCCGCCGGTCGCACCGGAGGGCGGCACGTTCTGGTTGCCCCCCGGGGCGTCCACCGCGGCCGGGCACACGGATGCGGTGTTCTATTTCATTTACTGGGTTTCGGTCTTCTTCTTCCTGCTGATCGTCGCCCTGATGGTCTACTTCGCCTGGCGCTACCGCGCCCGCACGCCCGGTCAGGCCGCCAGCGGTCAGGTTACGCACCATACGGTCCTGGAGCTGACCTGGTCCGCGATCCCGCTCGTCCTGGTCGTCGCGATGTTCTACCTGGGCTTCCGCGGCTATATGGACATGCAGAATCCGCCGCGCGGGGCACTGGATGTACGCGTACTGGCGAAGAAATGGGACTGGTTCTTCACGTATCCGAACGGGCACATCGATAACGAACTCCACGTGCCGGTGGACGCGCCCGTCCGGCTCACCCTCGAGTCCAATGACGTCATCCACAGCCTGTTCATCCCCGCCTTTCGCATCAAGCGGGACGCCGTCCCCGGACGTTACAACAAAATCTGGTTCCAGGCCCGCCAGCCCGGCGACTATCTCCTGATGTGTTCGGAATTCTGCGGCACCCGGCACTCCGACATGCAGACCCGCGTCGTCGTACACCCGCCGGGCGAGTATGAAAAGTGGCTGACCGAAGCATCGGACCCGTTCCGCACCCGCACGCTGGCGGAAGTCGGGGCCATGTTGGTCGCGCGCCGCTGCCTGCAATGCCACACGGTGGACGGCCGGGCCAACATCGGGCCGTCGCTGAAGGGCATCTACGAACATGAGGTCGAGCTCGTCGACGGCACCAAGGTCATCGCCGACGATGACTACATCCGCGAGTCGGTCCTCTACCCCCAGGCGAAAATCGTCCGGGGTTTCGGCCGCGAGATGTCGTCCTTCAAGGGTATCCTGAAGGACAAGGAGATTACGGCCATCATCGAGTACCTCAAAGAGCTGAGCAACGACTCGCGCTGAGCACAGATTATGAGCGCCATGAACCCCGCCAACCCGACTTCGGACGTACCGCCCGCCACGGGCGGCAACTACCTCACGCAGACGCGCGGCATTCTGTCGTGGGTGTTTACCCGCGACCACAAGCGCATCGCCGTCATGTACCTGGTGTCGATTCTCGCGGCGTTTCTGCTGGGCGGAATTTTCGCGATTCTCGTGCGCACCGAGCTCTTGACGCCGAACAAGACCATCGTGGAGCCGGACCGCTACAACCAGTTCTTCACGCTGCACGGCGCCATCATGATCTTCCTGGTGATCATTCCCGGCATTCCCGCGGCGCTGGGCAATTTCGTGCTGCCGATCATGCTCGGCGCGAAGGACCTCGCGTTTCCGCGCATCAACCTGTTCAGCTACTATCTCTGGCTGCTCGGCGCGCTGCTGGCCGTGCTGGCTATCGTCCTCGGCAGCGTTGACACAGGCTGGACGTTTTACGTCCCGTATGCCACCGATGTCTCCGCCGGCGGCACCCTCATGGGCGGCGTAATTCCCGTCCTGCTCGGGGTCTTTCTGCTCGGCTTCAGCTCGATCTTCACGGGCCTCAACTTCATCGTCACGATTCACAAGCTGCGGCCGCCCAGCATGGGCTGGTTCCAGCTTCCGCTCTTCTTGTGGGCGCTGTATGCCACCGCCATCATCCAGATTCTCGCCACTCCGGTGCTCGGCATCACCGTGCTGCTCCTGATCGTGGAGCGCGCCGCCAACTTCGGCATCTTCCACCCCAGCCTCGGCGGCGATCCCGTCCTTTACCAGCACTTTTTCTGGTTCTACTCGCACCCGGCCGTCTACATCATGATTCTGCCGGCTATGGGCGTCATCAGTGAGGTGATCTCCGTTTTCAGCCGTAAGCACATCTTCGGCTATCACTTCATCGCCTTCAGCAGTGTGGCCATCGCCGTATTCGGCTTCTTCGTCTGGGGCCACCACATGTTTGTCAGCGGGCAATCGGCACTGCTGGCCATGATTTTCAGCCTGTTCACCTATGCCGTGGCGATTCCATCGGCTGTCAAAGTGTTCAACTGGCTCGCCACGATGTACCGCGGGGCGATCGTACTCAAAGCCCCGATGCTCTACGCCCTGAGTTTCCTGTTCATTTTCGGCATCGGCGGGCTGACGGGCCTGTTTCTGGGAGCGCTGGCCGTTGACGTACACCTGCACGGCACGTACTTCATCGTCGCCCATTTTCACTACGTCATGATGGGCAGCACGCTATTTGCCATGATCGCCGGAATCCACTACTGGTGGCCCAAGATGACCGGCCGCCTGTACAGCGAACTGTGGGGCCGCGTGGCCTGGGTGCTCGCCTTCGTCGGCATGAACCTGACCTTCTTCCCGCAGTTCCTCCTCGGCACGCACGGCATGCCGCGGCGCTACTACAATTACCCGCCCCAATTCCAGTTCCTGAATGTCCTGTCCTCCATCGGGTCCTACTTGATGGCGGCTGGTTTTGTCATCACGGCGATCTACCTGCTCCATTCGTTGTTCGCCGGACGCCGCGCACCCAGCAACCCCTGGGGCGGGGCCACGCTGGAATGGCAGTGCAGCTCGCCGCCGCCAACGCACAATTTCGACCAGCCGCCCGTGGTCGGCGATCCCTACGACTTCGGCGCACTCAAGTACGACGCGGCGATTGAGGGCTACGTGTCCAAGACTTAACCGGAGCCGGCCGCTTACGATGTCTCACGAGCGCGAAACCACGACCCCCGACGGCTCGCCGCACCCGGCCAGCCTGCAGCACCACTTCGATACGCCGCGCCAGCAGCTCGAGGCGGCGTTGCAGGGTATGTGGCTCTTTCTGGCCACGGAGATTCTGCTTTTTGGCGGGCTGTTCTGCCTCTACGCCGTCTTCCGCGCCAACCACCCGGAAATCTTCGAATACGCCCACCAGTACCTCTCAAAGTTCTGGGGCGCCACGAATACGGTGATCCTCATTTGCAGCAGCTTCACGATGGCCACGGCCGTCTGGGCCGCCCAGGTCGGCCGCCGCAAGACGCTGCTGGCCATGCTCGCGCTGACGCTTCTGTGTGGCTGCGGCTTTCTTGGCGTCAAGTTCATCGAATACCAGCACAAATGGAAAGAGGGCTTGCTGTGGGGCGTACACTTCCGCCCGGAACATTCGGCGGAGCAGTTCGCTCAGCACTCGGCCGAAGAACACGTTGCGACGGTGTCCGGGGAGCATACTTCCAGCGCTCCGGCGACGGCCACCTCCCGGCCGCAGCTATTCGCGACAGCCCCGGCAACCTCACCAGCCACCTCGCAAGCCAGCCCGGATACACAGGCCACCCAGCCGGACCCAAGCTGGGTATTTCGATCGCCCGGCAATGGCCCCCGCGGCCTGCGCCCGCCGAGCGCGGCCCCAGCTTCGCTTGCACCCGAACAGCGCGTGCGCAACGTCCAGACCTTCTTCGCCGTCTACTTCGCGATGACCGGACTGCACGGCCTGCACGTACTGGCCGGGCTCGCGGTCATTACCTGGATTCTCGTGCGTTCCGCCCGCGGCGATTTCTCGCCCGCGTACCACACCCCCGTACACATGACGGGCCTTTATTGGCACGTGGTGGATTTGATCTGGATTTACCTGTTTCCGTTGTTGTATTTGATTCACTAGCCCGGGCTTTTGCCCCGCGGCGCTCCCCCGAGGATCGCTATGGCCCACCCAGGCACGCCAGCCGACACGCACACCCCCCACGTCGTTCCCGTGCGTGTCCTGGCCGCCACTCTGGCGCTCCTCCTGCTGCTCACGTTTATCACCGTCGGCGTCACGTGGTCGGCGCGCCTGGATTTCGGCCTGACCGGGAACCTCTGGATCGCCCTGACGATCGCCACCATCAAAGCCACGCTCGTCGTGTTGTATTTCATGCACGTGCGCTACGAAAAGCCGATCATTGGCATCTTTCTGATCGTCGCGCTCGCTTTCGTGGTGCTTTTTGCGGGGGCCACGCTGATGGACACCCTGCAATACCAGCCCGACATTCAGCAATACCGCGACGACGACCCCAATGCGCACTACGCGCCCGCGTTGCAGCAGTAGCGGCCGGGCTCCGTACCGGCCGTGACCTGTAGCGGCCGACCCCCGTGGCGGGCTGGTGCGAGAATCCCTTCTCGCACCCCCTCTGCCGGGAAGCGGGCTGGTGCGAGAATCCTTTCTCGCACCCCCTCTGGCGGGAATCCCTTCCCGCGTCTGCTTCAGAATTCCAAAACATCCAGCGGCATGCACACCGCGCGCTGCCCGGCATGCCACGCCGCCGAGCTATACCACCAGTCTTCCGGCGTCGCGACGAGCTGCTTGCGAACCGGGTTCTCATGCAGGTACCGCAGCTTCTGCGCGAGTACTTCGGGCGAAGAAATCTCCTGCGGATGGAAGCCGTCCTGCCAGAATGAAAACTCCCCGCGCTGCCGTCGGGCACGCTGCGCCCCGCGTTCCAGCCACGCGAGTACCGTCTCTCGGCCGTCGGCGACGAGGCGGTCGTGAATAGTGCGCGAGGTGAACCGCTTGAAATCGCGCAGTACGGCTTGCAGGTCGTCGGCCGCGGCGATGACGTGGAGATGGTTCGGCATGACCACGTACGCGAAAAGCTGCAAGCCCTTGTGCGCGCGACGGAATGACAAGGATTCGATCAGCGGGTCGATGTAGCGCGCCTCGATGAAGATGGGCGTCCAATCCAGGACCGTGATCGTGCAGAAGTGCGGCAGATGCTCGCCGACTTGATAGCGACTCATCGCGGCGAGATTATCGCAGTGCGGCGTTCGCGGGAAGGGACTCCCGCAGCGGTGCGAGCGAGAAAGGATTCTCGCACGAGCACAGTCAGCCCTGACGTCTAGTCCGCCTCGTCCCCCAAATCCCATTCCGCCCCCGGCGGGTGCAGCGCATACCACGCAAACCAGCAACAACGCACAACCTGTACTGGCTCGCCCGTGACGCTTTCCGCCCAAACCGCCGCCGCCGGCACAGTCTGGCACGCGAAACGTACGTCAACACCATCCAGCGTCTCACGCACCTCGCCAGATGCGCCGCGGCGGCGAATCAACTCCGCAAGCGTGAACACATGCCAGCGCGCCCCGGTCCGCACCGCCAGGATCGGCGCCTTCAGCCGGCGCGGCCCGGCGGGCGGCAGCGGTTCAACCGGAAAACGCAGCCGATCCGACCCGAAATAGCCGCCGTAGGTGTTCTCGTAGACGCGCAAGCGGCTGCGATCCGGAGCGAGCACGGTTGTGTCTGGGTACCGAGCCGTCCAGTCCTGCCAACGAACCACTACCGCCGGCAGTAACCGCAATTCCGCGCCGCGCGCCGCCGCTGGTCCCGCGATAGCACGAAACTGCAACTGACTCCATAGGCTCTCGCCGGCCGCATCCGGCCGCCGGTCGTACATCAGCACATTGGAGTTGTAGAGCAGCCCGCTGACGCCGAACTCCAGCGTCTCGCCCTCGATTTGCCGCTCGAAGACAACGGTGCTGTCGCACAGCGGGTTGTAGGTAATCGCGATCGGCCGGCCCCCCAGCGTATCGTTGACAACTTCGTGCCACGTGACGATCCGTAGCGGGTACGCGCGCGGCGTGCCGCCTGCGAGCACGCCAATCACGAGGTCCCCGTCGAGCAGGTACTTCCCCTTGTGCGCCCGGCGCAGCTCATCCGAAAACGTCGCCACCTCGGCCACGGTGAAGACTTCCGGCCTGACCAGTGCGGGTATGCCGTCCTTGGGAAACCCCGCGGCAACCAGCCCCGCGCGCGGCACAAGGCACGGGGAGAGGTCGAAGCCATACGTAGACACATCCCGCCCGTCGCCGACTGCGAGCGGGTGGGCGTTCGAGCGCTGCACCCACAGAAAAATCGTCGCCACGCAGAGCACACCGGAGACCGCCAGCAGCCAACCCCCGCTGCGCCAGTCCAGCAGCCTGGGCGCGCGACGAGACGCCCTCGGCGGCACGGCTTCAAACGGACCGTCTACAGGCATGATCCTCCCACCCGCCGATCAAGCAGCATCAACGCCAGCAGCAGCGGCAGGTAGACGAGACTCGCGATGAACAGCCGCCGGGCCGCCGCGCTGGTCCGTTCCCGCTCCAGGTGCACGGCCGCGAGCAAGAGCGCTCCGCCGAGCGTCGCCGCCGCGGCCAGGTACCACCACCCCGTGACTCCGGTCAGCGTGAGCAGGACGGTCGCCTGCCAGAGGACGAGCGTGTACACCACTGCGGCACAGCCCGTCAGCCGCCCGGTCGGATCTACGCTCGGCAACATGCGGAATCCGCCCCGGGCATAGTCGTCGCGGTAAAGCCAGGCCAACGCGAGAAAGTGCGGAATCTGCCAGAGGAACAGAATGCCCGCCAGAATCCACGCCCCCGGCGCCAGCGTCCCGCGCGCCGCCACCCACCCAATCAGCGGCGGGAGCGCCCCGACCAGCGCCCCGATCAGCGTGTTCCCCGGCGTGCGGCGCTTCAGCGGCGTGTACAAGAACACGTACAGCACCAGGGCCAGCAGCGCGAGCGCCGCCGCGGGCGCATTCACCAGGCATCCCAGGATCAGCGGCCCGCCCAAGCC
>JAGVEP010000346.1 GCA_020058145.1 Phycisphaerae bacterium
GCAGCTCCGCGGCCGGGCGTGCGCAGGCGGTCAGCGGGCCGGTCGGCGAGGACCCATGTCATGGGCCGCGAGCAAACTCTGCTCGAACGCATAGCTGCAGCAGGACCGGGCGGCGCGCGGCTGCGATATGCGCCGACCACCGAGGAGAACCTCGAGGCCCTGATGGAATCGATCCGCCGCAACCTCGGCCGGCTGCTCAACGCGCGGCAGGGCATGAGTGAAACGGTACCCGACTATGGCCTGCCGGCGCTGGCCGACCTGCTGGTCGGCAGCGAAGAGGCGGTGCGACGAGTTCAGGAAGCCATTCGCGAGGTCATCGAGAAATTCGAACCGCGCCTGCGGCATGTCCGCGTCACACACCGCGCGGATCAGGGCACGAGCCATCGGCTGGTGTTCCGCATCGACGGCACCATGGTCGGTCGTAGTGGCGAACATCGCGTGTGGTATGAAACGTCGCTGGATACGAGCGGCGAGGTACAGGTCGCGGGCTAGTTGAGCGCCACGGAGCAACGGGCCGAGCCGCGCGGGTTATCACGCGGTCGGCCGGCGGCTCCGCGGAGCGCTCGCCGGCGCCGCCACCCGGATTATGAGTCAAGAGTGAGCAACACCTACTACCAGGACGAGTTGCGGTACCTGCGCGAGGTCGGCCCCGAGTTCGCGCGGGCCAACCCCGACGTGGCACGCTTTCTCGCCGACCCCGGCTCCGACCCGGACGTGGAGCGTCTGCTGGAGGGCGTGGCGTTTCTTTGCGGCCGCATTCGGCAGAAGCTCGACGACGAGCTGCCGGAGCTCACCGCCAGTGTCATGTCCCTGCTCTGGCCGCACTACCTGCGCCCGGTCCCCTCGATGACGATCCTGGAGTTCTTGCCGGAAACCGAGGGGATGCAGGCCGCGGTGACGGTCCCCGCCGGGGCCGAATTCGCCAGTCGGGCGATCGACGGCACACGCTGCCGGTATCGCTCGACGTGGCCGGTCACGTTGCGTCCGTGGACGCTGCGCGACGCGCGGCTCGACACCACGCCAGGTCGGCCGGTTCGGCTGACGCTGCTCCTGAGGTCCGCCGCCAAGGCGAAGCTGGAGGACTTGGACCTGGGTACCGTGCGGCTCCATCTGGCGGGCGACGCGCGCACGTCCTTGGCCCTGTATCTGCTACTGGCCGCGCACGTCGAGAACGTGACGGTCAGCGACGGCAGCCAGGGCAGCCAGCGCCGCGAGTATCTCCTGTCGAAGGCGCACGTCAGCGCGGCCGGGCTCACGCTGGCCGAGGCCGTCGTGCCGCGGCCGGCGCATGTCTTCGGCGGATATGGTCTACTCCAGGAGTACTTCGCGTTCAAAGAGCGTTTCCTGTTCGTGGACGTGCGCGGGGTGGACCGAGCCGTGCAAGCGTTGGGCCTGACGGACGCGGTCGAGCTCACGTTCACGCTCAATCGCCGGCTGGAGTCCTTTCCCATCGTCGCGCCGGAGAACGTGCGGCTGCACTGCGTGCCGATTGTGAACCTGTTCGAGCACCATGCGGAGCCGCTGCGGCTGACGCACGAGCGGGTGCAGCACCTGGTTCAGCCAGCCCGGACGGGGATTGCGGACCGCCGGCACGCGGAGGTTTTTTCCGTGGACGCGGTACACGGCCTGGTGCGCGGCCAGAGCCTGGAGACGCGCGAGTTCGCGCCGTTCTATTCGTTCGCGCATCTGGGGGCAGCGGACGGGACGTCGGCGACCTATTATCAGACGCACGTCACGCCGAGCGTGATCGGCGCAGGCGCCCGCTGGGGCACGGACACGTATCTGTCCTTCGTGCTGGGCGGCGGCGTTGAGGCGCTGTCCACGGACGAGTCGATCTCGATCGATCTGACCTGCACAAACCGCGACCTGGCCAGCGAGCTCCGCGCCGGCGACATCTGCGAACCGACGGACCGCTCGCCCCCGGGCATGCGGTTTCGCAACCTGCTCAAGCCAACGCCGAACGTGCGACCGCCGCTCGGGGGCGGTCTGCACTGGCGACTGATTTCGCACATGTCGCTCAATTACGTGACCTTGACCAAGCTGCAGCATTTTCGCGAGTTGCTGCGGCTGTACGACTTCCACGCCGCGTACGACACGCAGCGGGCCATGGCGCAGCAGCGCATGCTCCAGGGCCTGCTCTCGATCCGCACGTCCTATCGCGAGCGCATGCTGCGCGGCGCGCCACTGCGCGGCTTGCAGGTCGAGCTGGAATTGCACGAGGACCATTTTGCGGGCGAGGGCGACGCCTACTTGTTCGCAGCGCTGGTCGACCGGTTTCTGGCGGCCTACGTCACCATCAACGCCTTCAGCCAGTTGAAGGTGCGTTTCGCGCGCTCGGGTCAGGTCTACGATTTTCCGCCCCGCTGGGGCGAGCAGCCGACGCCGGCGGAATTGCAGCATGAACCTGCGTGAACCGGAAAACTTGCCTGTTGCAGTCGCGCCCGCAGCGCGGCGCCCGCTGGCGGAGCGCCTCGTGCAGGAGGGCTGCCGCTTCGATTTCTTCCAGGCGGTCTGGCTGCTGGAACGCTACTTCGGTGGGGATACGCTGGTCGGACAGCGCGGCCCGCTGGCGCAGGAGACGCTGCGTTTTCGGCCGGACCTCTCGCTGGGATTCCCGGCCACGGACGTAAGCCGCATACTCGCCGGCCGGCGGCCGGATACCGACGAGCCGTACCGTTTGATGGAGGTAACGTTTCTCGGGCTCTACGGCGTCGCCACCCCCCTGCCGCTGCACTACGCCATTGACATTTTGCGCAGCGCGGACGTCGCAACCTTACCCGAAGCCGGTGCGGGACCGGCGGGTGCCAGACCGGCTCCGGCAGCCGCGGGCGCCAGTCCCGTGCGCGATTTCCTCGACGTCTTCCACCACCGCCTCATTTCGCTGTTCTTCCGCAGTTGGCTGAAATACCGCTACGAGCGGGCTTTCGCGGCGCCGCAGCGGGATGTCATGACCGAGTACCTGCGGCTGTTGTGCGGCCTGCCGCCGGGAGCCGACGCGGATACGCTGGGCGTGGCACCGCTGCGCATGCTGCGCTACGAGGGCACGCTGACGCAGCATCCGCGCTCGGCCACCACGCTCGCCGGCCTGCTGTCCGACTTCTGGGGGGGGCTGCCCATCACGGTCCAGCAGTTCGTCGGCCAGTGGCTGCCGGTGGCGGCGGCCGACCAGAACCGCATGGGGAATCTGAACTGCTCGCTGGGCACGGATTTGACCGTCGGCCAGCAGGTCTACGATCTGAGCGGGTCGTTCTGCATCCGCATCGGCCCGGTTGACTGGGAAACGTACCTGACCTTTGTGCCCGGCGGCAGCCGTTTCCGACAGACGCGTGCGATCGCCAAGCTGTACTGCTGCGACCCGCTCGCGTTCCGGTTCGAGGTCACGCTGCGTGCCGGCGAGGTGCCCGAACTGTGTCTTTCCTCGGCGGGCGCGGTCGGGGCGCTCGGGTTGACCTCCTGGGTACGGACCGCGGACATGGCGGAGACGACGGTCACGTTTACGGCGTCCGAGGAGACGCCCGTGCAATTGGGCGGCGTGCCGGGTGTGCCGCGCGCCGCGGCCGCGTAGACGGATGGGCTGAGCTGCTGTTGCGCTCGCCCGTGACGATAACCGACGGATACGAGAGTGTGCTATGAGTGAGGCGACGACTGCTCCTTCCACGTCCGAACAGCTTCGCAACCTCTTGCGGCGGAGCGACGCGCAGGCGATTCAGGTGTTTCAGGGGGCGGCGAGCGTGTGTGCCTCGCGCACGCACTACGAGGTCTCGCCGGAGCACTTGCTGCTGCGTCTGCTCGATGAGACGGTCACCGACATCAACGCGATCTTCGGCACGTTCAAGGTGGATCGAGGCCGGGTCCGTCGCGGCGTGCAGAGCGCCCTGGATGCCCTGCCCGGACAACACCGCGGCAAGCCGGCCCTGTCGCCGAAGCTCGTCGAGCTGTTTCAGTCCGCGGCGGTGATGGCGGACGAATTCGGGTTCGACCAGATCCGGCCCGGGCTGCTCCTGTTGGCGATTCGCCTGAATCCCGAGCACGTGGGCACCGGGGAGTACATCTCGGAACTCGAGCGTATCGACGTCGACCAGTTGCGCGACCACTTCCATGAGATCGTGCTCGGCCCGGGGGCCGCGGCCCGGCCCACGGACGGCGCACGGGCACCCGCTGGC
>JAGVEP010000348.1 GCA_020058145.1 Phycisphaerae bacterium
CGTGCGTCGGCAGCGACACGATCCGAATCGTCACCGCGGCCGGCGGGTCCGGCAGGCCGTCGTCGATCGCCACCAGCAGGACGCTGGTCGGCGTCTCGACCGGCACGACCACGGTGTTGCTCACCGCGGTCGGCGGATGTTCGCCGCAGATCGGCATGGTCGACAAGTCGCTGGGCTGGAAGTCCGGCGGCTGGCTGGTGACGTGCGAGAGGCCGGCCAGTCCATCCGTCGCCGCGAGCGCGAGGAAGTTGATGTTGATCTGGCCGTTGAAGAGCAACTCGATTTGGAACGTGTTCTGATTGGTCTGGCCATACTCGGGCACGTTCAGCCAGGTCACGGCCGCGCGGTCGGCGAGCTGTTTCCAGCTCACCTGTCCGCCCGTGGCCGGGTTCAGGTCGTCGAACAAGGCCGAGACACGCGGCTGGTTGAAATGCGCGGCGTACGACTCCGAAACGGTTGTGTCGCCGCTCGTGAACGTGATGAAGCCGTTGCTGCCGACGTAAAACGTGGTGTAGCTCGTGCCATACAAATACACGTGGGCGCCGCCGGTGAGCGTCACCTGCACGTAGCTGTCATCGCTGAGCGAAAGCGGCGTACCGCCGGTCGGATTGGTCGGCAGCGTGAGAATCTGCTCGCGGCAACCCGCGTAGAAGTCCTGCGAGCCATTCGGGACGAACTGGAGACTGAGGTTATCGAGGTCGTTCGCGCTGAACAGCTCGGTGAAGTAATCCGGGATGTCCGGCGTCGCGAAGGTGTAGCACGCCCCGCCGTTGTTATCGATCGTCAGGTTCCCCGCCTCATCTGTGGCTTCCACGCGATAGAAATAGGTCGAATTCTCGCTCAGGCCGGCTAGACCCACGGCGTGAGTTGTGTGCAGCCCGCCAACCGTGGCCGACTGGTTCAAAGCGCCGCACGAGAAGCCGTAGCGCACCAGCCCGCTGCAGGGCTCGTTCGTATTGAACGTGACGGTGGCGGTGTGCGCCTGGATGTTGGTCGTCGCCACGTTGGAGATGCTCGGCGGAGTGCAGTCAATCAAGGCGGTATCCGTGACGACGATATTGTTTCCGCCCTGACCGTTGTCGGCATCGATATACGTCGCCGTGACCGTGTCGCCCGGAGCCACCCAGAGCACTCCGGCGGCATTGGTCTGGCTGAGCACGAGGCTGCCTTCGAAAACCGCCGATTGCGGTGCCGTCTCCGTGAGCGTGACAAGTTCGCCGGCCGGTTCGGAGGTTGAAGTGACCGGAATCTGAATCGTCTCGATCTGATTGCTATTCTGGTTCAGGTCGCAGTCGTTGACCTGCACGACGGCCGTATCCTCGCAACCGTAATTTGCGCGGTCGAGCCGCACGGTCCCGGCGGACGAGCAGCGTACGCCGAGCCGCATGTAGTAGACATCCTGCTCGCCATTGAGCGTGGCGGCGAACGCGAGGTCGGCGCCCAGGTCATCCGAGGACATGTCGTAGTAGTCGCCGATCTTGTTCTGTATTGGCCAGCCGATGTGTGGGTCCCACGCCGGCGTGAGCTGCTCATTTGGCGACCAGGTCACACCGCCATCGGTGGAATACGAATAGAACAGTTCCGTCATGTACTGATTGCCGCCGGGGGCATTGCGGGTGTCGTTCCACGCCACGTCGATACGCCCGTTCGGGGCCACGGACATCGTTCCGAACCACTGCCAGCCGGTCTGGACGTCGTTGATGCGCACCGGCGCGCTCCACGTGACGCCACCGTTGGTGCTGCGTGAGAACATCACGTCCATCGGGTCAGCCCCGCCCGGGTCCACCGAGCACAGCAGGTACACGTACCCGTGGGTCGGCCCGCTGGAGCGATCGACCTCCACCGTGCATTGTCCCAGCAGCCCGCCGGGATTCGGGCCGGCCGAGAAGACCACACTGCCACCGAGGTTGACGCTGGCCGAGGTCCAGGTGATGGGCCCCGTGTACTGCGCGTCGTTGGAGCGGTCCACCAGGAAGCCCACTCCGGCCAGGAACAGCTCGCCGGCCGGTCCGACCGCGAGGGTCCCCCAATACGGGCTGCCCGGCGCGGCGGTGCAGGCCTCGAAAGACAGTCCGCCGTTGATCGAGCGCGTGAAGTGACCGGTGCACACGCTGTAGAACTCATTCCACGACGCGTAGATGTGGTTCTGGCCCGGACCGTTCGTGGTGTCGATCACTTGCCACTGCTTGTCGCCGCCCCAGGCATAGACGCCGGCGTCCCATGACGCCCCGCCGTCGAACGACTTGAAGAGCTTGCACTCGTAGGTCGGGTTGTTCGTCAGGCTGTTGTAACAGAACACGCCATCCGTCCGGGCGTCGACGACCGGATCGGAGCGGAACCAGCCGGGGTCGATCACGCCGGGGAACGTCCATTGCTCACCGCCGTCAGTCGTGTAGCCCCAGCCGGCCTGGCGGAAGTCGCTGGAGATGGTGTCGAACTGCCGCCAGCCGATCACCATGTTCCACGGGTCGGTCGGACTGACTGCGATCGACGGCTCATTAGCCGCGTCGCCGACGATGTTATTCCCGCTCGCATTCACGTTGGCCTGAACCGCGACGTAGCGACCCGTCACAAAACGGCCGCCTGGCGAGGTGGGATGCTCGTCGCGCGGCGATGGAACGTAAGGGAATTTCGCCTCTTCGCGGTGCCCCACACGCTGTGCGTCGCTCTGCGGCCCGGCCTGGGGCACCTCTTTCTTGAAATCCTGGGCCTGCGAGATACTTACGGCGGCGACCACGATGCACGCGGCCGTCCAGAATGCCAGCGGGTGAATTCTCATTCGTTCTCTCCTGAAGGAAACTTTGTGCGGTCAGCCGCAAACCAGTGGGAAACTCGGACTGGCAGGCAAGCACAAACCCCCTCGCAGGCACTTGGTGCCATGACATGTGATAGCGGCACATTTGTCAGCAATGAACGCCTGCGCAACTTGCCTCTCTGGGGTCGATATTACCGAGAGTGCGAACGCCGCACAAGCCGCCGCGCGCTGTTGCGACGTTGCGATCCTCGCGCACTCTACTTATCGGACAGGTTCTCCCCGCTCAAAAGCCCCCTGCCACTTTATGCGCCCGTCGCCCTCCCAGATCGTCCACTGTCCGTCGGGCAGATCATCCGCGTAGTGCTCCTCTTTGCGCAGTCGTCCCTGAGCGTCCCAGTCGTACCGCGGCCCCTGCCGCAAGCCAAGCGCATAGTGCTGCTCGGAGCGAAGCTGCCCGTTGTCGTGCCACTGATACTCGACGCCGTCGGTTTGACCCCGCACGTAGCTCCCTTCGTACTCCTTCTGCCCGTCGGCGAGCCAGGACGTGTACGCCCCATGATTAACCAGCGTCCCGTCTGGCCTACGGACCACCTCCCGCTCAACGCGGAGTTGCCCATCCGGCCAGAATTCCCGCACCACTTCGGTGCGCACCGCTGGTTGCGTCGCTGCGCTGGACCGACCCCCACTGACGCACCCCGCGCCGCCGTAAACCAAACTCGCCAGCAATGTGGCGGCTGCCGCCCGACACAACTCATGGCGCCGTGCAAACCTCCTGCTCGCCAAGCTCGCTCTCCTTGTGGCTGGCTACCAGTATACCCCTGCCCGCGATGCCGGATAGCAGCAGCCCAGCCCTTATACTCCGCCGGATGGAGAGACAGGCCCTCCGTGCCGACCTGCTGCTACTCGGGGCCGCGGTGCTTTGGGGCACCGCGTTCGTGGCTCAGCGTTCGGCCATGCAGCACATCGGCCCGCTGACATACAACGGCGTCCGTTTTGCCATCGGGGGGCTGGCCCTGCTGCCGTTCGTCGTGATCCGCGCGCGGATCGCCGCCCGCCGCGGCACGCGACGGGACCGTCCGAAGCTCCGCACGTACCTCGTCGGCGGCACCGCGGCGGGCCTGGTCCTGCTCGTGGCCGCGGACCTCCAGCAAGCGGGCCTGGTCTACACGACGGCCGGCAAAGCGGGCTTCATTACGGGCCTCTACGCGCCCCTGGTGCCTCTTTTGGGGCTTCTCGGGGGCCAGCGAACGCGCCGGGCGACCTGGGCCGGCGTGGGCCTGGCGGTCGTGGGGCTCTATTTCCTGAGCGTCTCCGCCACGTTCGAGCTTAACCCGGGCGACGCTCTGATCCTCGCCTGCGCAGCGGCGTGCGCTGTTCAGGTGCTCGTCATCGCCTGGCTGGCGCCCCGTTTGGATCCACTCGTCCTCGGCCTCATCCAATGCTCCATCGTCGCCGGCGGCAGCCTGTTGCTGGCCGGCTGCGCGGAGCACGTCACCCTCGCGGGCCTCCGGGCGGCAGCGTGGGAAATCGCTTACGGCGGAGTTTGCTCGGTCAGCATCGCTTTCACGCTACAAATCATCGGGCAGCGCCACGCACCGCCGGGGCACGCGGCTCTGGTGATGAGCCTGGAAGCCGTATTCGCCGCGCTCGCCGGATACCTCGTGTTGCACGAGACGTTTGGCCCGCGCGAGATGCTCGGCGCCGCGCTGATGTTGAGCGGGACGCTGGTCTCGCAGGTCCGCAGGCTGACACGCGCCCCAACGTAGCGCGCACCGCAGACACTGGCACACGCGCGTCGCAGCGCACTACGGACACATGGCGCCCGTGCTCAGCAGCTCCACGAACAGGTTGATGTCGTCGAAATCAACGTACCCGTCGCAGTTCGTGTCGCAGTTGTCCATGTTGCACGCGGGAACGCCTGAAATGGTGGCCACAAACGGGTTAATGTCCTCGAAATCAATGATCGTGTCGCAATTTGCGTCGCCTACACAGGTGGCGCACAGGCACGGCAAGCACGGTCCGCCATGCCACGTACCGCCCTGCACGCCGCAGTCCTCTTGCGTCAGTTGCTGGCAGACTCCGCCCGGGACGCAACAGGCACCCGGTGGCGGCGGCGGACAGGTCACCTGGGCACACGTCTGACCTTCGAACCACGTGTCGCTCGGTCCAGTGCAGTTCGCCTGCAAGACGCCGTCCTCGCACGAGGCGTTGTAGTTCCGGCAGCAGGCGCCCGTCGGCGGTGGCGGCGGCGGACAGGTCACCTGGGCACACGTCTGACCTTCGAACCACGTGTCGTGTGCTCCGGCGCAGTTCGCCTGCAAGACGCCGTCGTCGCACGAGGCGTTGTAGTTCCGGCAGCACGCCCCCGTCGGCGGTGGCGTCGCAAGGGACGCACCAGGGCCAAACGCCGTCTGGACGCTCTCCTGGTTGCGGGCTTTGACCGCGAAGGTGTAGGTCGTGTTCGGCTGCAGCCCGTTGATCGTCATGGTGCCCCACTGAGCGTCGGTAAGCCACGTTTCCGCGGCGCCCGGCTGGCCGGTCCCGTTGGCGTACTTGCTGTCCCAGTTGGGATCGAGCGGGCTCGTCGCGGTGCAGCGTACGGCGAAGGTCGTGATGGCCGGATTGCCATTGGGGTCTACGTCAAACTGCATCGTGTTCTGCGTCGCGCCGCTCAGCGTCGGAGCGGCCGGGACCAGTGCCAGCGTCGCCTTGCTGCTGGCCGGGTTGCTGTACCCCGTCTCGATACTATTCTGGTTCCGAGCTTTCACCTGAAAGGCGTACAGGGTATCGGGGGTCAAGCCGGTGGACTGATCGCCGTTCGTCGGCACCCACGTATTCAAACCGCCATCCCCGCCGGGCGTCGTCGAGTCGAAGTACAAGGCCGAGGACCCGACGCCGAGGTTTGTGAGAGTGCCCGTCGCCGAGAGGTCGATCGTGCTGGCGGTGACGGTCCCGAAGGCCACGCCGGTCGGGGTCTGGATCAGCGTTGCGGTCGACTGCTCGGTCGAATAGCTCGTCATGTTCGGCGTCGGTGCGGCGTCGCGCGCCCGGACCTTATACGTGTAGGCGGTGTTGGCGGCCAGTCCGCTGTCGACGAAGGTTGTACTCGTCACCCAGCCGCTGCTGCTGCCGCCACCGCCGCCGCTGACGAACGTAAAGTCGTACGCTACGGGCAGCGACGGGTCCGTGGCCGTCGTGGCGGTCATCGTGATGGCCGCGGTGCTCTGCGGCGTGGGCGGAGTAGCAAACGTCATCGGATTGGGTGTCGGCGCCGTCGCATCAGGACAGAGCGAGTTGCGGGCGGTCACGAACGCCGCGAGGTCGATACGCGTCGCGTAGTCGGGGCAAGGGATGCCGCAGTGCGTGACGATGCCGATGATCTGATTGGCGTGCTGGAGCGATGAGCCAGAGCTCCCGTAGGTGATGTCGACGTTGAACGTGTAGTGGAACGCGTAGCGGCTGCCGATCGTGCCGGTGCTGTACTGCTGTACCTGGCTGCGGGTGGGCTGGCCGTTGTCGACCCCGTAGCTCCAGTCCGACGCCTCACCCGACAAAGCCAAGGTTGGAGCGATGGGGCGGTACACGCCATAGCGGTCGAACGGATGCTGCCCCAAGCCGTTCGTGCCGGTGGTCATCACGGACCAGTCGGCCCCGATGCCAGCGTTTTGGTACTGATAATTCGTGATGGGGAACTGGTCCGCGACCGGCGGGTTGTAAGTGTAGCAGTTACTGGCAGACGCGGGGACATTGAACTGTATGACGAGACCGCTCTGAACACAGTGTCCGGCGGAGACGACGCAGCTACTCGGGTTGTAAATCGTGCCGGTGCAGCCAACGGGCATCAGACGCCCCGTCCAAAGCTCTGAAGATAGCACGCGATCGTCTGTGCCGCAGATGCCGCAGTCGTCATCGGCACACGGGCCATCCTGGAAGTTGACGAGCTGCGCGGCCACTTTGTGCAGCACGACGCGATTATCAAGCGTGCCCGGAGCGGCGATCAACTCCAGGTAAACCGTACCGCCGTTGAAGTAAGCGGAGGAATTGTCCCACATGACGAGTTCGGCGGCGTTGAGCTGCTGCACCTCGCCGTCGAGGGCGGAGGTGATGCGGATTTCGCCACCCGCGGGTACGTCCACCTTGTCGAAATAAAGTCGCAGCCAGGCGGCGTTGTCAACTTTCACAGTAGTCCGATAAACAGTGACGGCGTTACGATCACTGTTCGCCAAGATGCCGCTGTCGATGCTGTACGGGCGAAATTCCCCAACCGGCCAGTTCAGCGTATGTCCTTCCTGCGCCGCCGTGACAGATGACGCGCTGAGTCCGAATAAAAGAACCATTACGGCGAAAGACGGTGTCAGACGACTCGCAGCCGAATTGCAGTGCATTGTCGGGGCTCCTAATCTGCCCCGTTTGTTATGGGGCGCAAAACAAGACTCTGGCGGGCGGAATCGTCCCGTCACAAAGACGTTGAGAGCATAGGCGTGGCTACGACGTATTGGCAAGCAAGTTGGAAAATAAGGTGCAAGAATCGTCGGCGGCGCGCACGGGAGGGGTAGCCGGCGCGCATGGGTGGGGTGGCCATCTTGGCCGCCCCAGGCGCGGGCGAGACGCCCACTCCACCCGGCGAGACGCCCACTCCACCCAGCTTATGTGCTGTTTCTAACGAGCCAGTACACTAACTGCCGCTCAGCAGCGCCACGAACGCATTGATGTCGTCAAAGTTCACAAAACCGTCGCCGTTGCAGTCGCCGTTCGTGATCGGACAGTCCGGGTAGGTGGCGGCGTAGGCTGCCGGATCAGACAGCGCCAGTACGAACGGGTTGATGTCGTCGAAGTTCACGACTCCGTCGCAATTCAGGTCGCCGGGGAATGCACTGCCGCTAATGGCGATGCACGCCGAGAATTCGGAGGTCGAGCCACTCGGTTCGAGCGTGGCGGTCGCCGTGAGGACCCAACCGTCCTCCACCGAAGCGCCGAGCACGACATCGAAGTCCACGTCACCGGCGGCATCCGTCGAAACGCTTGCCGAGCCGAGGTAGGCTCGCCCCTCGCCGAAGCCGGACCCGTCGCAATTGGGGGCGGAAAAGAACTCGATTGTGAATTGACCCAGCGGGCTGCTGTGCAGCGCGCCGACGACGCGGATTGCGGCCCCTTGCCCAGTCGCTGAGTCGAGCTGGGGGAAGTTTTGGAGTCCGTTGCCGCCGGTATCAAGATCGAGGGGGTCGTTGAGCGTGACTCCCTCCAGATACCCATTGGTGATCAGGTCGATGCCCAGGTTGCCGTTGTCGTGGATCGAGTTGCCTGAGATGCGGACTCCTGAGAACGTGTTGGCCACGCTGACACCCGATCCCAGATGTCCTGCGATCTCGTTGCCCGCTCCCGCGGCCGATCCGCCGATGACGACGTTCTGGACCGGTCCAAGGTAGTAGTTTCCCGTCGCAATCCCGGTGACGCTGCCGAGCGAAGGCGCGCCGTTGGCATCGAGCCCGATCGTGTTCCCGACGATCTCGATTCCCGAGCCGAATCCGGCAATGGCGATCGCCTGTCCCAGCACACCGGGGTACTGACCGATCCTGCGCCCGAGGATGCCGGCGATCCTGTTGCCGCGGATGGTCGTGTCGTAGTTCTCGTCATCGAAGTAGATGCCCGCGGTGGTAGCGAGATGGCCTTGTTGCAGGCCGTCGGGCGTGGTCCCGATCCAGTTGTTCTCGACGACCGTGCCGATCGCGTTGAAGATCTGCACCGCGAAGCCGCTGGGCCAACCCTGGCTGTTCCAGGTGCCCAGGCCGATGATGTAGTTGCGTTCGGCCACGGTCGGCCCGCCGATCCGGTTGTTCGTGGCGGGCCTGCCGCCGCCGATCCAGCCGAGGACGCGCACGCGATCAAACGTGTTGCCCACGACGACGTTGTCGTTCGATTGGTCGATCTGGACATAGCCGCCGCCCGTGTTGCCTCTCACTAGGGTGCCAGAGCCGCCGAAGCCGCCGTAGAGCTGGATGCCCATTTCGCTGGTGTTCTCGACAACGCCGTTGGACCCCTCGAAATAAACCGAGGTCCTGTCCAAGCCGGTGAGCGTGCAGTTGTCGGCGGGGACGTAGAGCCCCCCGCCCCTCAAGATGACGACCTCCCACCCGTCCGGGTTGGTGTCGCCGGTGAAGGCGGTCTGCGTCGTGCCGTCGATCGTCACTTCGGCGTAGGCGTTCGCGTAGAACATCATGCCGTGAACCACCGCGCGGCCGGGGTAGTACCACGGCAGGTAGGTCCATTCGCTGGTTGGGATCGCGAAGCCGACCGTTTGCCGGCCGGGCGTGTTGTTGGAGGCGATCATCGCTTCGGAAAAGGAGGTGTGGCCATCCGGGCCGGGAAGGTCGGGGACGGTCGCCGTTTCCGGATCAACGTCGATGATGTCCGCGTCCGAAATGTCGACCGTGATGGTCTGTCCGGTTGCTGCGCCGACCATCATCAGCAGCGTCAGCGCGGCGAAACTCGTGCGTGTGTACCCATTCATTTGATGCTCCAGGATCGCTCAGAGTGCCACAACAAGGTGATGATTCCACGTCCTACAGGTCGCTCAGCAGCGCCACGAACGCGTCTATGTCGTCGAGATTCACCTGTCCGTCGCCATTGCCGTCACCGTTGGCGAGGTTGCAGTTGGGAAATGCGGCGGCGTAGCCGGCGGGATCCGCAAGCGCCAGCACGAACGGGTCAATGTCGTCGAAATTAACGCCGCCGTCGCAATTCAAGTCGCCGAGCACGAGCGGCGGGGGCTGCACGCCCCAAACTTCCACATCGTCGATGTTCCATCCGGAGTACTGCCACGTGGCATCGGTCGTGCCCATCGTCCAGCGCAGATAGACGGTCGCCTGCCGATCGGCGACGGACGAGAGGTCAAATTGCTGGAAGGTCCAGACCGGATCGGTGACCTCGGCGGCGTTCTGCCAGATCGTGGTCCAGGTCGTGCCGTCAGTGCTGATCCGCACGTAGGCGTGGTCGAACGTCGGTCGCTCGATGTTAAGCCACCGCCAGAAGCGCAGGGACACGCCCGTCAGTTGGGAGCAATCGATCGCCGTGGTCGTGAGGTGTCGCTCCACCAGGCTGTTTTCGTAGTCACCCGTGAGGTTGTAACCGAAGACGTTGGTGCCGGTGTGTCCGTTGTTCGGGTCGCGGTTGCCGTGCTGTCCGCCGGCGCCGGTCGGATGGCCCCACGCCCAGAGACCCTGGGTCGTCCAGCCGGGATTCGTGTCCATGTTCCAGGTATACATCGCCTGCGGAATTCCGACGTGCAGCGCGACGCCGCGGGACGTGTCCCCCAGGTGGTTCGTAGTGTTCACGAAGTTAATCGTGTCGAAGTAGTCGCCAATAACCAAAGCAGCCGCGCCGCCGTTGATCGACACGGTGACGGTGCCGGTGCCGCCCGCCGCGAGCGTCCCGGTCGCGTTGGTCAGCGATACCCACGCTTGACTAGCGGTCAGTTGGTAGTCTATGGCCGAAGTCCCGACATTCGTGAGGGCATAATCAAACGAGCCTGGGCTGAACGGCCCACCGGGATTCCCCACGGATTCAAAGCCGTCGGCGGGGCTGACGTGCAGCCCGATGGCGCTGGGGACAAGCGTGTCGACGGCTTGGACGCCCGTATTATTGGGGTCAAGCCAGTTGCTGAGCCGCGTGCTGTTCGATCCGCCGCCGGTCCAGGATTTGTTGAAGCGGCCGTACCAGTCGCGCATGTCCGAGGCGCCACAAGCGGAATAGCCGCCGTGGAGCTGCCCGAGCACGCGGTGATTCTGATCGAAGATCGGCGAGCCGGACGAGCCGGGCTCGGTGGCGCCGCGGTTGGGGGTCGATTCCCACAATACGCGGAGGTGCGAGCTATCGCCGGGGACGGCATTACCCAGGTAGGAAGTGATCGTCGTGGGGTTGTTGGTGAAACTGATGCTTTTTTCGTCGGTATCGGGATGGTGAATGGCCACTTCGCTAAGGGCGTTCACGTTGCCGTTATCCCAGCCGGCGAACGTGACACCCCACGCCGGGTTCGGCGGCTGCGTGAGTTGGACCAGCGTGAAATCGGACGGTGAGTTAGACGCCCGCCAGGTGGACCCGCTCTGATGCTGGCTCAATGAGCCGCCGCCATGCTGGCCGCACTTCGGGCTCTGGTAGTTCCAATAGACCACGAGCGACGCCGCATTGCCGCTCGTGACGCCGCAGTGCCGTGCGGTCATGAAGAACGGCGTCTGGTCTTGCGCCGCGTTGTTGACCATAAAGCCGGTGCAAAACGTCGAGCCGCCGGTCGAGATGACGCCGATGGCGGGAATCTCGTTCCACCAGGCCGCCGACTGCGGGCAATTCACATCAATCTCACACGAACCCGACCGTTGTTCGTCGCGCGGCTCGCCAAAGCCGCGATAGCCGACGTTGATCGAGGTGAGCTCGAGCACCGCGAGATGGGCCACACTCCGCGGCAGCGTGAGCTCGACGAGCATGTCGTCCGACAGCACGACCGCCGTCCACAACTGGCCGTGGGCGGCGTTATCGGCCGCGGTGTACGGCTCCAGAGCATAGCTTCCGTCGGTCGCATGCAGGCGCAGCTCGCCGCCCGGCGGCATGAAGTAGCCGCTGAACCCGAGATTCAGCGACAGCGCGCGGGGCGCGATGATATGCAGCCGCCAGATGAGGACAGCCCCACGTGAATCGTCCCAGGTGCCGAATATGTCCGGGCGAATCAGCACCGGCGACGGAATCGCGAAGCGCGGCGCGAGGCCCTCGACGGCGCGTACTTCATCTTCAGCTTGAAGTGCAGCGACGTCCAGCGACGGAATCACGATCTGCGCAATGCCGTCCGCCGAGGTTTGAGAAACAGCCGGTGCGATAATAAAACCGATACCAGCCAACAGCAGGTACGAAAGCACTGATCCCCAGCGGGCGCAAGGCGACATACAACCTCTCCTGTGTTAGGGACAAGACCTCATAGACGGGCCAAACAATCGGTTACAACCGCTGGGCAGCGGGCTCAATTCCTGCGCCAAAATCTAGCCGCTCAGCAGTGCCACGAAGTTATTTATGTCGTCAAAATCGACCATGCCATCGCCATTCGTGTCGCCATTCAGCAGCGGACAGTTGGGATGCGCCGCCTGCCACCCAGCGGGATCGCTGACCACTTCGACGAACGGGTTGATGTCGTCGAAGTCCACCAGGCCGTCACAGTTCAGATCCCCGAGCAGCCAAACACCTTGGTCAAGCGTCGCGAGCACCGAGGTTGGGCTACCCGGCTTGAACAGCGTCAGTTCCGCCTCCGTAACGAACGTGGGGGCGGCGGAACTATCGAAGCGGAAGTTGTATATCGTGCCCCAGCGCAAGGCGTTGGCGTTCGGATCGGTGGCATAGGCGGAGGTCTCCCAATGCGGACCGGCCGCCGTAATCGTGCCCGGCCAGTCCGTACCCGAATACGGCTCGCCCGAGTGATAGTCCACGTCGTGGAAGCCGAGATTAGAGGCCGTCGCACCCGACGGCAGAAGCACCGTGATACTCCCGACGGCACGGTCACAATTGAGATTCTGAATGGCGAGTTCGTAATGCCAGCCGCCGAGGCCGCCAGCGGTCGCTTTGCAGGCGACATACAGCCGCCCGTCGCCGGGAACATCCAGCAACTTCAGTCCGACGGTCGGGTCGACGGCCTTCCATACTTCGATCGCCGGCTTGTTGCGCACCGTGGACGACGACCCGCCCTGCGGATTGGTGAACGTGATTCCGTAGCCGCCCGTGATCCACACCTGCCGATACGACGCATTGTTGTAGAGATTGCCGGCCGCGGCATCGTCCGGGCTCACGTAGTGGCCTTCGACGAAGTACAACGCGCCGGCGTTCTGGTTGGGGTCGAGGTCGGTCGTGTGTACCTGAAGCCGGCCGGTAATCGTGCCGCTGCCGGGTGTCGCGTGGTTCGCCGGCAAGTCGCCGGTAAATGGATTCACCACAGACTTGGGCCCCAGCCCGCCCTGCGAGCCGTTCAAAGTGGCGCTGTAGGGGTCGGAGCAATTTACTCCGAGCTGCGAGCCACCGCCCGGGGGGATGATACAGGTGCCGCAGAAGTTCTCGTTGAGCGCCAGGAACCCCCACTTAAGCCAGCTCTGACCAATCTGCTCGCAGCGGCCGTCGCGCAGCCGGAACATGTTCTGCCCGATGACGGGGCGCTGATTGTCGTAGTTGTGCCAGGACAGCGGCGTGTCGCCAACGTTGCACGAAATCGTGCCGACGGAATAGGCGTGAATTGTCCCGGGGGTATTCGCCCCCCAGTGGTGCAACTGGTAGAGGTCGGCAGTAATCACATCGGGACCGACGGTGTCCGGCTCGCCCGCCCGGGCTTGAGACCGGGCGCCGATGACTCCAGTCGTCAAGCAGATTCCGAGGGTCAGCGAAAACGCGCGAGATTTCATCTTTTCATGCTCCATGCACACAGGGATTTGAGTCCGCCTGGCAAGCCGCGGCCAGGTCGTGTTCCGACCGGCTGGCGATTCCGAGCCGGTCTGCCCGAACCGAGCGGGCGCGTGAGTCTAGGCGCGGCCAACACTCGCGGCCACACAAACTGCACAAAAATTGTCCTGTATGCCCCCGACCGCTCGAATGTCAGGGTTGACCGCTGCCGGTTTCCGCCCGCACCGCGGCCGAATCCCGGCGGGCGCCGTCATCGTACGGTCGCCGCCGAACGACCTCGTCCAGGAGTCCCACCACGTCTCCCAGCCGCCCCAGCCGCCGCGCCGCCGCGATCAGGTCCTGCCGGGCGTCCGCGAGGGCGGGATTATCGTGTACGGCCCGCTTCAGCTCCGTGACCGCAGCCGGCAAATCACCCTCCCCGGCAACCAATTCGGCATACTTGTAGCGCGCGGCCGCGTAGTCGGGCGCGATTTCGAGCGCCCGCCGGAGGTGCGTCCGCGCCGCAGCGC
>JAGVEP010000028.1 GCA_020058145.1 Phycisphaerae bacterium
CTCGTGAGCAGACTTCAATCACTCGGCTACAAAGTGAGCCTGGAGCCGCTGCAGCCGGCGGCCTGACGTCGGCCTTAAAGCCGGTATTTTCGTAGCAGCCCGTTACGTCAGCGGGCGAGACGCCCACACCACCCGAGACGCCCACACCACCTCAAAAACCCCACGCTGGCGCGCGGGGCTCGGACAGGAGGCGCGCCGCGCGGGGCGACTACCACAGTTTTGGACTACACCAACTTGCACAAACCTGTCCCGTGGCGGGAAACTGCTGCCGTGCAGCTCGGCAAGCAGGCGCCCCCGCGAGGTATTCCGATGCATCCGCTGCTCGATCCACTCGAACGACACGCCCACTCGGAACCGGACCACCTCGCCGCGTGTGACCCGGCGCTCACGCTTACCTGCCGGCAATTTCGATCCGCTGCGCAAAACCTGGCCGGCCAATTGCCGGTCGCGACGCAGCGGCCACATGTCGGCGTGCTGGCGCCAACTTCCGCGTCCGGCGCCGCGGCGGTCTACGCTTGCTGGTACGCCGGCAAGGTACCCGTACCGCTCAATTTCATGCTGGCCCCGCCAGAGCTGGCGAAGGTCGCGCGCGACGCCGGCCTGGATTTGGTCCTCTGCGCCGCGCCGCTGGTCGCACTGGCCCGCGGTTTGGATCTGCGGGTGTTGCCGCTGGAGGCCGGCACGACCACGACCGGCAACACGCCTGTGCCCACCATCAAGCCCGACGATCTGGCCGTCCTGCTCTACACCTCCGGCACGCTCGGCGAGCCCAAAGGCGCTTGCCTGACTTTCGAAAACCTCACGCGCAACGCGGAAGCGTGCATTCAGGCCGCGGAGCTAACGTCGAACGCGGTCTTCCTCGGTCTCTTGCCGCAGTTCCACGCCTTTGGCCTGACGGCGACGACGATCGTCCCGCTGATGCTGGGCGCGACCGTACACTACTTGCCGCGTTTCAGCCCAACGGTCGTCCTGAATCTCATCGCCCAGCAGCGCGTCTCCGTCTTCATCACCATCGCGAGCATGTTCGGCGCCCTGACCGGCATGAAGGACGCCACCCCGGATCATTTCGCGTCCCTCACCCACGCCATCAGTGGCGGCGAGCCGCTGTCGCCGCGCGTCGCCCAGGCCTGGGAAGACCGCTTCGGCGTCCGCATCTGCGAGGGCTACGGCATGACGGAAGCCTCGCCAGTGGTGACGCTGAACACGCGGCGCCACTACCGCCCTGGTTCGGTCGGCCGCCCCTTGCCGGGTATCACGGTTGAGGCGCTGAATCACGACGCCCGCCCGGTGCCCACCAATCACGACGGCGAGCTCGTCATCCGCGGACATTGCGTGATGCGCGGCTATTTGAACAAACCTGAGCTAACCGCCACCACCGTCCGCGACGGTACGCTCTTCAGCGGCGACATCGGCCATCTCGACGCGGACGGCTTCGTGTACATCACCGGCCGTGCCAAGGAGATGCTGATCGTCGGCGGCGAGAACGTCTTCCCTTTCGAAATCGAGAGCGTTTTGACCCAGCACCCCGCCATCGCCGAAGCGGCCGTCATCGGCGTACGCGACGACCTCCGCGGCGAGCTGCCCGTTGCCTTTGCGGCGCCCCTGCCCGGCGTCACGCCGCCCAGCGAAGCGGAACTCCGCACGTTCTGCCGCGATCGGCTTGCGCCGTACAAGATCCCACGCCGCATCTACATCGAGACCAACCTGCCGCGCGGCCCCACGGGCAAAATCCTGAAACGCGCCCTACTGGCGCCGGGACTATGAAGAAACCAGCACCGGAATCCGCATTCCTCCGCGTCCACCGCCGAGCCCCGCGCAAGAAAAAGGCGAGCTTGTTAGGCTCGCCCACACCGGCCTCACCGCCGTCCGCTCCGGCCCGCACACCCGGGCCCAACCCTTCGTACAAGTTATATGGTACAACATTTGATCGATTAGTCAAGCAAAACTCACACCTTCTACTCCACATTTTGTAATCTCAGTCCCGAAAAGACGTTACGCGCACAGCCGGCCGTGACCGCCGGGTTATTCCCCGCACGCCGCCCGAATCCGCAGCAAACCAGCGAGCAGCTCCTCCAGTTCGTCGAGCGGCCAGACCGTCGCCGCGTCGCTCAGCGCATGGGCTGGATCGTCGTGTACTTCCATGAACAGCGCATCGATGCCCGCTGCGACGGCTGCCCGAGCCAAAAGTGGAATGAACTCGCGGCGTCCGCCCGTGACTTTACCGCCCCCGCCGGGGTGCTGGACGGAATGAGTTGCATCGAAGACGACCGGCGCAAACTGCCGCATGACTTGCAGCCCCGTCATGTCGCTGACCAGGCGTTCATAGCCGAAGAATGTCCCGCGATCCGTGACCAACACGTTTGGGTTGCCCGTCTCGCGGACCTTTTCGACCGCGAGTTGCATTTTCTCGGGGGCAAGGAACTGCCCCTTCTTGATGTTCACGCAGCGACCATGCCGGCCACAAGCAACCAGCAAATCCGTCTGCCGGCATAGAAACGCCGGCACTTGCAGGACGTCGAGCACGGGTCCCGCTGCCGCCGCCTGTTGCGGATCATGGACATCCGAAAGCACCGGCACGCCGACGTTCTCGCGCACCCGGCTGAGGATGCGCAGCCCGGTTTCCAGGCCCGGTCCGCGGAACGAATGAACGCTGGACCGGTTCGCCTTGTCGTAGCTGGCCTTGAAGACGTACGGCAAGCCCAGCCGACGCGTGAGGCCGGCGATGCGCTCCGCAAGGCGCAGCGAGTGGTCTTCCGACTCGATCACGCACGGGCCAGCGATTAGTAGGAGCGGCTGGCCAGGGCCAACGACATGCGGACCGACGTGGGCGCTACGGGAGGGGTCCATCTCGTTCCTCAGTCCAGCGGTAGCAGCGCACGCAGTTGTTCTCGCAGCCGCGTGCAAATCGTCACCGCCTCCTCGGCATCTTCGCGAACGGCGCCCTCACCCGGATAGCGAAACCCAACCGCGGCACGGGTGAGAAAACGCAAATCTTCAGCGGAACAGCTCCAGCTTGGACAAACCGGTCGCATGAGCTGGTCCAACCAACCCAGATCGTGCGTCTTGGGCGGCGCGACACCGTAGTGAATCAGAGCTCCCTTCATCAGCTTCTCAATACACTGCTGTGCATGAAAGCACGTCGCATCGTAATTGGGCCCTTCTTCGGCCCGCAATTCGCGACACGCCGTGCGGTAGTCGGCGTCCGCCTTCGCGACCCACTCACGCGTCGTTTCGGTCATACAACACCACGCCCAGATCGAGCGCCTCGCGAATCAAGGGGTCGCCCTCCGCGTAGCGGCGCGCCGTGTCGTCCGGCCGGCGCGCCAGCAGGTCCACAGGGAAGTCCGGTGCCACGCGGTTGAGTATTTCCAGGGACTTCCGAAACGGCCGTTCCGGAAAGGACAATAGTACCAGCAGGTCTACATCCGAGTCGGCGCTGGCTGTCCCGTACGCGTGTGACCCGAACAGGATGATCCGGTCGGGTCGGAACTCGTCCGCGATTCGCCGGCTGAGAGCCTCAATTCTCGCGAAAGCCACCATGGTCGACGTTTCCTCCGCGTCATTGTACCCGACACCTGGCCCCGGCACCCCTTGCTCAGGCCTCCACCCGTTCGAAATGCCGCATCCCCACGGCCAGACTGACGCCTCCCACCGCGAATCCCAGTAATACCAGCGCCACGACCAAGCCCACCGAAGCGTGGCCCTCCGCGGCACCCCCGCCACCATCGCCGAAGCTGATCAGCCCGGCATAGGCGAGACCGGCCATCTCGACCGCCACAAAAAGCATGCTGGCTACCAGATTTATCGTCCCGCCGAACCCGGACGCGATCCGGGCCGGGTTGCGGCGCCCCAGCACCGGGAAGCGGGCGCCGAGCCCAACCGACAGGCCCGACAGTCCGGCGCAGATTCCCAGCGACACCGCCAACTGGGCCCGACCCCACTCGGTGGGCAGATCGAGCGCGCGAATCGCGAGGCTCATCACGAGCAGCGCCGCAAGGCTGGTCACGGTGAAAGAGAAGATGAACTTGACCCACAGGATGTCGCGCCGGCGAACGGGCAGCAGCCCCAAGAGCCAAAGCTGCTGGCTTTCCAGCGATAGCAGCGGGAAAACAAACCGGCTGGTGAACGTCGCCAGAATCAGGCTCACGGTCGTCAGGTTCAAGAACGCAACCACCGCGCGCATGCCCGGTCCGCCGAGGTCGATCGGCAGCCGCTTCAGGTTCAGCGCGTAGACCACCAGCAGCCCGAGCATGATGACCATCTGCGTCCACTGCGTCGGGTCGCGGGCAAAGCCGCGTACGTCCTTGAGCATCATGGTCCGCAGCCGCGCTGAGAGGTACGGGAAGAGCAGCGTACACAGCGCAGCGGTGAGCCAGCCCGCGCGGATACGCACGCGGAGGCCGCCCTGGCTCGCCCGGCTGTACGCTTGCGCCCACGAAGCCCCCAGGATGTTGATGGTGAGCCACCCCAGGAACGCCCCATTGGCGAGCACCGCCCCGAGATAGAGCAGGCTGACGTCGGCACGGCGTTCGATCGCGGCAAAAACGCCCTTGGCCGACCACACGCTGGGCAGCAGTGGCCAGCGCACCAGGTTCAACTGGCCGTAGAATTGACGTAGCCAGTCCTCCGATTCGTTCGCATGGCGCATCAGGCTCCAACCCCACACGCCGGCCACGAGCGTCAGGAGCAGCAGGCACCAGACCAGCACCGCCCCAGGCCGGCGTGGCGCCCACATCGCCACCACCCAGGCGACCAGCAGCCCCAGCGTCGACGGAATGATCACGAAGCCGAAAAAATGAGCTATGAACAGCGGGTAGTAGTACCACTGCACGTCGGTATTCCCAGCCACGGCGAGCATCAGCGGGATGCCGAGCAGCAGAAACGCCCAACTGGAAAGCACCAGCCCTTCCAGCCACTTCAAACAGACTACGTGTCGCGGCGGCGCCGGGGTGCTCAGCAAATGCCCCGCCTCCTGGCGTCCAAAAAGGCTGCTAAACGCGAGAATCGCGTTGGAAAACGCGAGCATGACCGCCAGCACGAAGAACAGATGGGCGAAAATCTGCTGCTTGGCCACCAGCGCGACGAGCTCGTACCGCCCGACCTGCCGCAGGACCTGTTGGAAAACCTCGTAGAGCACCCGCCAAATCAGAAGCAGCAGGAGCAGGACCATCAGGGTCCGGCCCGGCGCCTCGCGGACCTGTTGGTCGATCGCATTGCGAAGTTGCCGGCCGCGACAGCGGACCAGAACCCAGAACGGGAAACGAGGTCCCGCGGGCACAATCCTGTCATTCGCTCGGTCCATGCGCCCATAGTGTATTCACGGTTCTCATGTGCGGGAGAGTGAGGCCGCGGCCCGGGCCGAGAAAACCGCCGTTATCGGACCGTATTCGGAATTCAATTTGAATTAGCACCTCGCCGATGCTATATTCAGTTGCAGGACTATGAGGAGCGCCGGATGTTGACCTTGACCCGCAAGACCGAGTACGGGCTGATCGCCGTGTGTCATCTCGCCCGCGTCGGGCAGAAAGTCACCAGCGCCCGGGACATCGCCGAGGAGCACGGCGTACCGTTGCCGCTGCTCATGAACGTGCTCAAGAAGCTCAACCGCACCGGGCACGTCAGCTCGGTTCGCGGGGCGCGCGGCGGCTACGTCCTGAACGTGTCGCCCAAGAAGTTCACGCTCGGCGGGCTGATCGAGGCGGTCGAGGGGCCGGTCAACCTGGTGCGTTGCACGGGGACCATCAAGGAAAACCGGCGCTGCGGCCTGACCCAGTCCTGCACCATTCGCAAAGCGGTCGTCAAGGTCCATGTGCGGCTGCGGCAGTTTCTCGACGAGGTCACGATCGCCGACCTGGCGTTCGATGACCCGCAGGCCGCCGGTTTCGCGATACCACAGGTGCTAGCACAATGAGACGAGTCTACCTGGACAACAACGCCACGACGCCCGTCGATCCGCAGGTTCTCGACGCGATGTTGCCGTACTTCCGCGAGAAGTTCGGCAACGCCGCCTCGCGCAGCCACGCTTTCGGTTGGGAGGCCGAGGAGGCGGTCGAAAACGCCCGGCAGCAGGTCGCCGCGGTGCTCGGCGCCGAGGCCAAGGAAATCATCTGGACCAGCGGCGCCAGCGAGAGCAACAACATCGCGATCAAGGGCGTGGCCGAGAAATACGCCGAAAAAGGCCGGCATATCATCACGCAGATCACCGAGCACAAGGCGGTCATCGATCCGTGCAAGTACCTCGAGCAGCACGGCTGCCGCGTGACCTTCCTGCCGGTCGATAAGTACGGGCGGATCGACTTGCAGCAGCTCGCCGCTGCCATCAAGGACGACACCGTCCTCGTCTCGATCATGCACGGCAACAACGAGATCGGTACGCTGCAACCCGTCGGCGAGATCGGCAAGCTGTGCAAGCAGCGGGGCGTGCTGTTCCACACGGACGGCTGCCAGACCTTCGGCAAGGTGCCGATTGACGTCAACGAGATGGGCATCGATCTGTTGTCGCTCAGCGGGCACAAGATCCACGGCCCCAAGGGCGTGGGCGCCCTGTACGTCCGCCGCAAGCGGCCGCGGGTCATCTGCGAAGCCATCATTCACGGAGGCGGACACGAGCGGAACATGCGCTCGGGGACGCTGAACGTCCCGGGCATCGTCGGACTGGGAACAGCGGCGGAACTGTGCCGCCTGCACATGGATACCGAGCCGGCCCGGCTGGCGGCCCTGCGCGACCGACTCTGGACCGCCCTCAGTTCGCAGCTCGACAATGCCATCCTCAACGGACACGCCACCGACCGCACGCCCAGCAACCTGAACGTCTCGTTCGCGTACGTCGAGGGCGAAAGCCTGATGATGGGCATCAACGACATCGCCGTTTCGAGCGGGTCAGCATGCACCAGCGCGTCGTTGGAGCCCAGTTACGTGCTCAAAGCGCTCGGCGTGGGCGACGAGCTAGCGCACAGCAGCATCCGCTTCTCCGTCGGCCGGTTCAATACCGAAGCCGACATCGATTACACCGCGGAGCGGGTGGTGACGGCGGTCCGCAAGCTGCGCGCGATGAGCCCGCTGTACGAAATGGCCCAGGAGGGTGTGGATTTGACCAAAGTAGAGTGGGCGCACCCGTAGCGGTGCGAGCCACGACCGCCGATGTGTACACAATCGTGCGAGCAGGAGTTTGACGCATGGCTTATAACGACAAGATACTCGACCATTACAACAACCCCCGCAACGTCGGCACGCTCGACCGCAACAGCGAACGCGTCGGGACCGGCATTGTCGGCGCGCCCGAGTGCGGCGACGTCATGAAGCTGCAAATCATGATCGACGACCACGAGAATATCGTCGATGCGAAGTTCAAGACGTTCGGCTGCGGCTCGGCCATCGCGTCGAGTTCGCTCGCCACCGAGTGGATCAAGGGCCGCACGCTCGACGAGGCGCTGGAGATCAAGAATACGGATATCGTACGCGAGCTGGCGCTGCCGCCGGTGAAAATCCACTGCAGCGTGCTCGCCGAGGACGCGATCAAGGCGGCGATCACCGACCTGAAGGCCAAGCGCGCGGCCCGCCCAACGGGCGCCGTCGCGGCGACCGCCGCCAAGTAGCGGCTATCAGGAACTGCAAACGGAGACCATGACCGATGTCGAACCCGACCACCGAGGCTAACACCGCCGCGACGCCCGCCGGCACGGCTATCCAGGCCCGCGACCGGGCCAAGACCCCGACGGAAACCCAGGGCATCAGGCTCACCGAGCTCGCGGCGAAGTACGTCCGCCAATACATGGACAAGACCGACAACCCGGCGACGCAGTACCTCTACCTGGGCGTCAAGGGCGGCGGCTGCAGCGGCCTGTCCTACGTGCTCGATCTGCGCGACGAGCGTCACGCCCCGATCGCCGAGACCGACGAGCTGTTCCTCTCGCAGGACCTTGTGGTCGTCTCGGACCTCAAGAGCTTCATGGTCGGCAATCTGGACGGTACCACGATCGATTATGAAGAGGGCCTGATGGGCGCCGGGTTCACCTTCAAGAACCCCAACGCCAAGCACTCGTGCGGCTGCGGGTCGAGCTATTCGACGTAACCGGCAGCGGCTGATCTCTCCCAGCCGCGGCGGCGCGTAGCGCGCGACCCGCCCCACGAGGCCAGTACCATGCCAGCGCAACAGCAGAACCAAAAGAGCCCGCCCGCCAAGTGTACCGCGTGCCGGCAACCCATGTCGTCGCCGCTATTTTGCGACAATTGTCACTGCCTGCACCCCGCCGACGGCAGCAGTCACTTCGAGCTGCTCAGCCTGACGCCGACCTTCGACCTCGACTTGGCGCTGTTGCGGCACCAGTACCTCCAGGTTTCGCGCGGCATTCACCCGGACTACCACGGCAGCGGGGCGGAGGGCGACATGAGCGTGCACCTCAGTGCCCAGCTCAACGAGGCCCACCGCGTATTGGCCGACCCCGTCCTGCGGGCCGAATACCTGCTCGAACTCCACGGCGGTCCCGCCGCCACCGGAGACAAGAGCGTGCTCGCCGGCGTGCTGACCGACACCCTCGAGCTGCGCGAGCGAATCGCGGACGCCAAGGCGGGCGCTGATCCGGCGGCGCTGCAGGAATGCCACGCCCAAATCGAGCGCCGTCATGCTACGGCGCTCGCGCAGATCGCCACGCTCGCCCGGCAACTGCCCGGTGCTGACGAGCTCCGTGCCCGGCTCCGCGCGACGCTGAATTCGATGAAGTACTACCAGAAACTGCGGGCAGAACTGTAAAGCGTGACGGTCCGTGCCGCGGACCCTCCGCCCTCTGCCGCTGTGATTGACGACCTATGACCAGCGACGAACTCATCGTCGGCATCGACCTCGGCACCACGTTTTCCCTCGTCGCCTATGTGGACGAGCTTGGTCCGCACATTATCCGCGACGACCGCGGCGATGGCCGCGTACCCTCGGTTATGGCGGTTACCCCAGGCGCAGACGCCGCCTTGCCGCGCGTCACCATCGGGTGGGAGGCCCGCAATCACGCGCTTGAAAACGCCCGGACGACCGTCTATTCCGTCAAACGCCTGATCGGCAAGAGCTTTGCGGAAATCGCTGAAGACCTGCCCTTCCTGAGCTATGGCGTCACATCGGGACCACGCGACACGTTGCAGGTCGAGATCGACGGGCGCCACTACAGCCCGGAGGAAATCTCGTCCGTTATCCTCAACGCGTTGCGGCAGCGCGCCGAGCAGCATCTCGGGCGGCCCGTCCGCAAAGCCGTTATCACTGTGCCCGCGTATTTCGATGACGCGCAGCGCCAGGCGACGCGCGACGCGGGCCGCGCCGCGGGGCTCGAAGTCGTCCGCATCGTCAATGAACCTACCGCCGCGGCGCTGGCCTACGGCATCGGCGTGGAAGCGAACCAGCCGCGGACAGGCGTCCCCGCCGGCCGCATGGCGCTACCCACCCCGACCTGCGCGACCTCGCACCAGGAACGCGGCGACACCGCTAATGCGCAGACGGTCGCCGTCTATGACCTGGGCGGCGGCACCTTCGATATCTCCATCCTCCGCATCGAGGACGGCGTGTTCCAAGTCCTCAGCACCGCCGGTGACACGCACCTCGGCGGTGACGACTTCGACCGCACGCTCATCCGCCTCGTCGGCGCGGACGTACAGCGGCAATTCGCCGTCGAAATCACGTCGCCCGCGACCATGCAGGCCCTGCGCGGCCTCGCGGAAGCCGTCAAGATACGCCTGAGCGAGCACGAGCACGCCGAAATCGAGCTGGACCTCGGCAAAAACCGCGTCTATCGGCGTACCATCTCCCGCGGCGACTACGAAACCATGCTCGGCCCGCTCGTCGAGCGGACCATCGCACTCTGCCAGCACGCCGTCCGCGACGCGGGGCTCACGATCGACAAGATCGACCAGGCCATTATCGTCGGCGGCTCGACACGCACCCCGCTGGTGCGCCGCCGCATGGGCGAGTTCTTCGGCCGGCTGCCCTATACCGCGCTCAATCCGGATGAAGTGGTTGCCCTGGGGGCGGCGATCCAAGCGGCGATTCTGAGCGGCCGGCACACTGACATGCTGCTGCTCGACGTGACGCCCCTGTCGCTCGGCATCGAGACGATGGGCGGGGCCATGGGCAAGCTCATCGTTCGGAATACGACGATCCCCTGCCGCGCGACGGAGATGTTCACCACCTTCGTGGACGGGCAAACCGCGATCAAGCTCAACGTCCTCCAGGGCGAGCGCGAGCTGGCGGCCGATTGCCGCTCGCTGGGAGAGTTCAACCTCGCCGGCATTCCGCCGATGCCCGCGGGCCTGCCCAAGCTCGAGGTCGAATTCCTGATCGATGCCAACGGCATTCTGAACGTCTCCGCCAAGGAGCTGCGCAGCGGCCAGCAGGCGGGTATCCAGATCATCCCGAACCGCGGGCTGACGCGGGAAGAGGTCACCCGCATTACACGCGACAGCATCGCCCACGCCCGCGACGACATCGACGCCCACCGGCGTATCGACCTCATCAACCAGGTCGAGTTCGACACGCACAAGACCGAGCAGATGCTCGCGAAAGTCGGCGACCAGCTCGACCTGGCGGAGCGGCAACGAATTGAGCTGGCCATCGCCGAATTGCGCCACTTCGCACGCGAGACCAACGACTTGAACGCTTTGCACCAGCGCTTGACCGAATTCGGCCATCGCACGTTGCACCTGGCGGAGCTCGGCATTCGCGCGGCACTACAAGAACGTGAGAACGTGGGCACATGACGACGTGGAAACGTGACATCGTGGGAATGTGGGAACGGCGCGTCTCCGAAGCCGGCCGGGGCTTTCGGGATACCCCGTTCCCACGTTTCCACTTTCCCACGTTCTCACCCTGAGGATCTCCCATGGGCGGAACAAACCCCTACATCAAAGACGCCAAGGTCGCGCTGCCGATCGCGAAGTACACGCTCACGATCATCGACGAGGAGCGGCACGAGCACGTGATCGAAGTCGATCCCGCGCGCATCCCCTACAGCGGCCAGGGCCTGCCTGGCTCGATCCTCGACCTCGCATTGGGCAGCCACGTGGCGCTCGATCACGCCTGCGGCGGCGTGTGCGCCTGTGCCACTTGCCACGTCATCGTGCGCACCGGCCTGTCCGCCTGCAACGAGCCAACCGACGAGGAATCCGACCAACTCGATGACGCCTACGGCCTAACACCGCAGTCACGCCTGGGCTGCCAGTGCGTGCCGAACGGCACGCAGCCCATCGTGGTTGAAATTCCCGCGTGGAATCGCAATTTGGCGCGAGAACCGCATCATTGAGAAGAAAGGCACGAAGGCACGGAGGCACGGAGGCACGAAGGCACAAAGGAGGCGCGGGGGCACATGGCCGTGCTATGGTCCTCAGCCCTCGCCCAGAATCGGCAACGACGTCCCCCGCGGCACGACCACGCGCCGTGATGGCGAAACAACGCCTGCAATCCGCCCGAACAGCGTCAACGCCGATGCCGATTCCACTCGCACGCTCACGACCGCGCCAATATGACGCGGATCACCGTCAAAGACAGCAATCAGGTCGTGCGGCGTGCGGCCGGTGAGCTGCCGCGCGCGATAGTCTGCCGCCACCTGACCCTTGGCTTGCGCCAAGGGCTCGGACAGCACATTCCCTTCCCCATTTGTACTGTCTCGCTTGCCGAATCCCTCGACCAGCACTTCGACCGTCCGCCCCACGAAGGCTTGCTTCTGCCGCAGACTGATTTCGCTCTGCACCGCGAGCAGCTCGTTGTTCCGCCACGCCTTCACCTCGGCCGGAACATCGTCGGCCTGGCCGCGATCCGCGGCCGTGCCAGGGCGTGGCGAGTACTTGAACACGAAAATGCTCTTGTACTCAACCCGGCGGACGAGCTCGACCGTCGCCCGGAAGTCCTCCTCGGTCTCGCCGCAGAAGCCGACGATGAAATCGCCCGCCAGCGCAATGTCCGGGACGTACTTGCGAGCTGTGTCCATCAGCCGCAGGTACTCGGTGGCGGTGTACCCCCGTTTCATCGCCTTCAAGATGCGGTCCGAGCCGCTTTGGGCCGGAATGTGCAGATACGGACACACGCGCGGAAAATCCCGCATCACGCGGAAGATGTCCTCGTCCCAATCCGCGGGAAAACTCGTGACAAACCGGATGCGGTCAATGCCCTCGACCGCGTGGACGCGCTCCAGCAACTGCGCCAGCCGGCACACGTGCCCATTTTCCTCGTACACATACGAATTGACCGTCTGTCCGAGCAGCGTCACCTCGCGACAGCCCTGACGCGCCAGACTGCGGACCTCTGCGAGGATGTTCTCCGGCGGCCGGCTGCGCTCCGCGCCGCGCACGAACGGCACAATGCAGTACGTGCAGAACTTGTCACAGCCACGCTGCACGCGGACGTATTCCTGGAGGGTGCTGCTGCCCGTCGCAAACTGCCGCGACATGTCCAGCTCTTCGACGCTGTCGTATTCCAGCGCCCGTTTCAGCACGTGCGTGCGGCGGGAAAGCGACCCAGCCAGCGCCGCTACCCGCTCGTGCCGGTCCCAAACCTCCTGGAGCAAGCCCGGCAGACGGTGCAATTCTCCCGGCCCGCAGAGCAGATCGAGATGGGGGACACTGACGAACAGCCCCTCCTTCTGCCGCTCCGCCATACAGCCGATGACGCCGATGACGACCTCGGGCCGCTGGCGTTTGAGCTTCTTCAGGTGTCCGAGCCGCGACAGCACCTTGTGTTCGGCGTGCTCGCGGACGCTGCACGTATTGAACAGAATGACGTCGGCATTCGTGTGCGACTCCGCCCGCCGTAAGCCGAGTGCGCGAAGCTGTCCTTCAACGAGCTCGCTGTCGAGCACGTTCATCTGGCAGCCGAAGGTCTCCAGCGTATACGTCGCGGGTGGCACGGTGATTTCATTGTACGGAAGGCGCGTAGGGATTCCCACCTCGGGTAGCCGTCCGCCGGAATCCACGTGGGCCGTCGCGGAGCTACGGGAGCGGATTCCCGGGGAGCTAGGTACGAGAACGAGTGCTCGCACGGGCCAGAGTGCCCTATAAATCCTAGGTTGGGACGCAATGGGCCGAAGATGACCAAGGTGATTCATGCGCGCGCACCCCCCTCTTGGCCACCTTGGTTATCGGGACCAGGGGAGGAAGGGGAAGAAGACAGGCACGGAGGCACGAAGGCACGAAGGGACGTACCGACGAAGGCAACCAGGCGACGAGGCGACGAGGCGACTTGCTCGACGCTTGGTTCGTGGCGGGGGCGCATGGGCGGTCTCCCTCGGCGGTGCGGTCCATGATGGAACAATGGCGCCACAAACGTGCTGGAGCAAGCGGGGTGGCAGGCGGTGGCGGGGTTTGCCGTGGAATGGCGAATTTGGAAGCGGGAAAGGCACGAAGCGACGAAGGCATTCCGGCACGGCGGCTGACGCCGGCGGTGAGTTCAGGGGCGGTTGGACCCGTCACGATGCCGCCAGACTTCTCCCGAGCGGGTCGACGGATTGTAGCCACGGATGGAGTCGGCGCTTCGCCGATGGAACTCGTGGAAGACGGGAAGCACGCGCGCACCGCCCGTGCGGGGTGGAGGAGGGAGCCGGAGCGAGTGCAGCGGAGACCACGCCGTCAGCCGATCTACCCAGCCGCGTGCCACTGCTTTCGAGCAGCGGCCGCCAACTGATGCCGAAAAGGCACTGCTTAAGAGCAGGGACTCACCGTCAGTGTCACCCGCCCCCTTACCAAGAAATCGGTTGCGCGTCGGAAATGACCCATAAGGGGTGGCATTCTCCCGAATCATGCTCGGGGTCAGGTCCATGGACAAGCTGCTCGCCGCGCGTCGACGGTCGAACCCGAGTATACTCGCTGCTGCGAACGATGAAGTACCCCGCGAAACAGACAGTCGCGAATTCCGGCGTGATCTTCGTCCAGAAGATCGTTAACGACCACGGGTCCATTTTTCGCCCGGTCCACCAGGAAACCGATCTTGGCGTCGACGGCTTCATTGAACTCGTGAAAGCCGAAGAGTCGTCCTGCCGCCTCGTGGCAGTCCAGATCAAATCGGGCGACTCATACCTGTCGGCGACTGGTGACGAATTCACGATTGCGGTCGATGGACCACATCTCGACTACTGGCTCAACTTCATGGTCCCCGTGATCATCGTGGCCTATTCACCGAGTAAGGATGTCGCGGCGTGGGCCTCCGTTCGTGACTATGTTGAACGGGAGCGCTATCACGATCGGCAAACGGTGACCCAGATTCGAATTCCGCTCTATGAGAAGTTCGATGCGGATGCTCTATCAAAGGGGGTCGCGGGGTTAGTGCAGGCACGAGCCGATGAGCGGCTCCTGATAAGATGCGCTGATAAGTGCCTGAGCCACGATGCGCAGGAACGACATGACGGCTTGCAGATTCTCTCGCGGCACCCCGACTCACGGCGGTTGAAGGTCACGTGCCTTCTGGCGCGTCGGCTCCTGATGGACGAGCACGAGGAAACCGCAAAGGATGCTCTCTATATCTTGGGTTTTGGAGTCGGCCGAGCCCGTTGGTCCTCTAATCCGAACAATCGAGAGGAATCTGACCAAAGTTCATTTGCTGCCCAGGTTTGCCGCGACCTAACTCTGGAGGAGATCCGTCGGCTCTTGGAACTCTGCGATGACGAGGGGTTTAGTGGTCCGCAGGGCCTCGGCGAACGGTTGTTCGACGTAATCTGCTGCTGTTTCGATACGGCACAGCGCGTCCTCTACGAAGTCGCCGGTGACAAGTCGCAACCCATGCAGCGGCGTGCCAACGCCCTCTTTATGCTTTTCGAGTGCGATGACGAGAGGCTTGAAGAATTTCACAGCGACCCCCACGACAACGACCCGGCGGGCGATGTGGTTGATTGGCTGTTTGCTCCGAGTCCTTCGGAGTGTGATTAGCGCAGGTCTGCGTGGACGCGCCGTCACCATGCACGGATGCAGGTGTGCGTAACGGCGACGTTGTGCAACGTCGGCGGACCCCGCCGTGGTGCCACGCCGACGCGGCGGGTGGGTGGCGATGTCGGGACACCAATACTCTTGAGCAGCGCCCCGAGGCTCTTGCGCGGGACGGGATTCCCGGCGGAGTGCGCGCGAGATGGGAATCTCGCACGAGCATGCAGCCCGGACGCCACGGGGAGAAAGACGACCGGTGCGGGGCATCTGCGGGGAGAAAGACGACCGGTACGGGGCCCGGACATGCTCGCCGACGCGATAGCGGCTCATCGTGGCGAGATTATCGCAGTGCGGCGGTCGCGGGAAGGGATTCCCGCCGCAGTGTGTGCGAGAAAGGATTCTCGCACGAGCACGTCGCTACCGCGCGGCCACCGCGCGGGGCGGCCGAAGGCCGGCTCGGAAGTCAACGGCACGAAACCGCAGCTCTATCCGCCCCGGCGCCCGCGTGTCCAACCTGGAGTATACTTGTTGCTGGCCGGTTAGCCCGGCCAAGGAGTGCTGCAAATGACACGGCGTACCTCCGGTTGGCTGCCCCTCGCGGGAGCCTTGGTCCTGTTGGCCGGCTGTGCCCGGCCGTTCACCCGCGAGCATTTCGAGATGCTTCAGGTCGGCGTCGACGACCGCGAGGACGTCCGCTACGTCCTGGGCAAGCCGACGGCGGATCTGCAGGACCAGTGGTTCTACGATGACCTCAAGCGGCACTACTCCGCCGTTGTGTTTTTCGACCCCGACGGTCGCGTGCAGGCCAAGGAATGGATGAACGCGAAGACCGGCGAGTGGGAGGGCCGCAATCCCAACGCGGACGAACCGCCGCCCGGCGAGGTCCGCGAACGGCACAAGACGACGACGCGGATAGACGAGGATTGATCCGCAGATGCCCACCGTGCGGCGGCTCGTCGACTTCCTTGGCCTGCGCCGCAGCATCGTCGGCCTGCTCAGCATGGTCATTCTCGTCGGACTCGGCGAGAAACTGGCCGAGCGCTTCCTGCCCATCTATCTCCTGGCCCTGGGCGGCGGAGTCCTCTCCGTCGGACTCCTCAACGGCCTGGATAACCTCCTGTCCGCCCTCTACTCCCTCCCCGGCGGATACCTGTCCGACCGACTCGGCACCAAACGCGCCCTGCTGATCTTCAACCTGATCGCGATGGCGGGGTTTTGCATCGTCATCTTCGTCCCCGTCTGGCAGGCGGTCATCGTCGGCTCGTTCTTCTTCTTGTCGTGGACCGCGATTTCGCTGCCGGCCAGCATGGGACTCGTCGCCAAGGCCCTGCCCGGCCGCAAACGCACCATGGGGGTCGCGCTGCACTCCCTCGTGCGACGGGTGCCGATGGCCCTCGGGCCCCTGCTCGGCGGGTTGTTCATCGACTGGTGGGGCGAGCGACTCGGCGTGCGGCTGGCCTTCGTCGGGGCCCTCGGCATGGCGCTCGTCGCGATCATCCTGCAGCAGACGCTCATGGCGGATGACCGACCCATGCCCGCGGCCGGC